>CAKSXP010000300.1 GCA_934515035.1 uncultured Oscillospiraceae bacterium | reverse complement strand
GAGCCGCTTCCGGTGACACCAAGGGCCTGCGCGGCTACTACTCCGGGGAATATGTCGAACTCTTCTATGATCGTTCCACCGGCGAAGTCTGGACGAAGTATCATTATTCTCTCGGCCAAAACGGCTGGACGGAGTACCACGACAGCAACGTCCTCAAGATCTGCACCATCAGCGAACCCACCACCATGCAGCAGATCGCCGACAGAATCGCGGAATCGTTGTCCGGCGCGTCCGACTGGGCGCAGGCGATGTAACGCGATATGCGGCTGAAAAAGTGCATCGCCTGCGGGAAGCTGTTTATGGCTCGCCCGGATCAGGCCAAATGTGATGATTGCATCGCTGCTATCCGCGCAACTACTCTCCGCCCGCGTTCCTGCCGTCAATGCGGCATCACCTTTGACGGCGGCCCGCGCGCCTGGTATTGCCCGGACTGCCGGGCAGAGCGTCAGCGTCAGCGCGGCGCCGCCAGGCGCAAGACCGGACCCAAGCGCCCTCTCGGCAGCATTGACAAGTGTGTCGTATGCGGGAAAGAGTACATCGTGACAGGCGGCCTGCAAAAATACTGTAAAGACTGCGCCCCGGAAGCCGTCCGTGCGATAGATCGGGAACAATCTAAGCAGTGGAATAACGAGCACGGATTTTACGACGCGCGCCGCGCGCAGGGCCGAAACGGTGTGAAAATATGCGTAATTTGCGGTGGAGTGATCCAGCCCGGAAGCCCCGCCGTCACCTGCTCCCCTGAGTGTAATCGTAAAAAACTTTGTCTTAGTCAAGCAGAGGTTGCACAAAAGCACGGTGTCAACACCAAAATACCCCAAAGGATCAAAAGACTTGACCGCGAACTCGGCAAGCAGGAAAACGATATGGAGGAATGACATATGACTGACAAACAATTTTACACACTCTTCGGCGCGGCTCTCGCCGCCGAAAACCGTGACGCTTATGTGTCCGATTGGTGCCTGTCCGACATCTGGGCAGATCCGGACAATGCATTAGAGATCCCGCTGGATCGCGTGGACGCCGTCGGCGCGGTGTGGGATGTGGCCCACCTCACCGTCCGGGACATCCGGCAGCACACCAAGCTCTCGCAAGTCAAGTTTGCACTCCATTACTGCATCCCCCGCCGAACGCTGGAAGACTGGGAATCCGGGGAGCGCAGCTGCCCGGACTATCTCCGCCTTTTGCTGGCTCAGTCCGTCGGCCTGTATGAGCGGGTGTGATCCATGGTCCGTAAATGCGTGATCTGCGGAAAAGAATTTAACGCTCCTGCATCGAGCAAAAAAATCACTTGCTCTAAAGAGTGCTCATCAATCCGCAAATCTCAATCTCACGCTGGGAAACATTTCAGCTGTTCCGCTGCTGGCCGCGATTCCGCCCGCCGCGCAGCTGAAAAAACCGGCAACTTGAAAAACGGCGTTATCGCTGCCCAGAAATTGCCAAAATGCCAGCGCGGTCCCCAAAATCAAGGCTCAAAAATCTATTATTTGCGTGACCCAAGCGGCAACACGATTAAGGTTATCAACTTGCTGGATTGGTCGCGTAGGCACGCAAAAGACTACTTCGACATGGAGCCGACCGATCACAATGCCAAAGTCATAGCAAATGGATTCCGCAATATCAAGCGCTCCATGGAGGGCAAATTGTTTCACCGCGGCAAACCGCGCTCCGCGTATACCTACAAGGGATGGTCTTTAGTCTCATGGTCCGATAAGCCCCCGGAATAATTCCCCGCAGCCCCGGCACCCGCCGGGGCTGTTTTTTTACAGCTTACAGCACATATCGCTCATCCCAGGGCTGGAAGTGATCCTTGAGGATACCCTTGAGCCGCCGGTCTACCACTGCCTTGGTGTACTCCATGTCCGGCGTGTCCTCCTGCTGGATCTCCGCGATCTCTGTATACACCGCTTCCAGGTCTTTGATAAAATCCACGCACCGTTTTGCTCCGGCGCCGAACACGTCATTTTCCGCGATCACGGCGCAATCCAGCATCAGCTGCCGGGATATGTGCCGCTCCAGCCTTTTGCGCTCCTGGATGCGTTCTGCATAAGCGTTTTTCATTTTCTGTGTCCCTCCTGTACCTTCTTCATCAGCCGATGAAGCTATCACTCCGCTTCCGTCGGACCGGCATGCCCTATATCTCCCTTCTGCCCTACAGGACAATGGATCTCGCCCATCCCAGCTTCCGAACTTCTCCACTGTTCTCCCGTTGCCCTCTCCGCATCCTCTCTGGTCAAGAACCAGTTGATCCCCAGCCCGCCCAGTGGCAATTGCTTGTCCCC
>CAKSXP010000299.1 GCA_934515035.1 uncultured Oscillospiraceae bacterium | reverse complement strand
GCCGGAAAGCGCTTTTTCCGTAAACCATCTTCCGGTGCCCGGAATTCCGCTGCTGCGTTCCCAGCCGCACGAGGCCTTATAAATTTCTCCGAAGAACCCCTCAGAGATCAGGCGCTGGACAAGAAATGTCTGCCCGAGATAGCGCTTATTAAGCCCGTGAAGGACCTGCCTGCCGCTTTTCTCCGCAGCCTCTGCAATCAGCTCCGCCTGCCGCGCGTTAAGCGCCATGGGTTTTTCAACATGTACATGGCAGTTGTGCTCGAGAGCATATACGGCGATCTCCGCGTGCGTAAAGTTGGGAGTGCATATACTGACGATGTCCGGCTTTACGTTCTCTATCATCTCTTTATAATCAGCATATACCCGCTCAATTCCGAAATCCTCCGCAAGCTTGCCGGCCAGCGGCAGATCACGGTCGCAGACCGCCGAAATTTTTACGCGCCCGTCGGCGGAATATCCGGGAAGATGCTTTTTTTTGGCTATGCCGCCTGCGCCGATGCAGGCATATTTCAGTTCAGTTCTTTCCGGACTCATATCGTTGTAAGCAGCTCCTTCATATATTTGACGGTATAGTCTATTCCAGCGTCGCCCAGCGCGCCCGTCCATACCGGAGAATGCGGCTCTATGCTGAGCCCACGGTCATAGCCTTTTGCACGGAGGATCCCGATGAATGACTTCCAGTCCGTACCGTCAAGTCCCGCCGGAGGATCATCGACCGACACTCCGTTTACGACCAGCGAGCCTTTCAGATGGACATGCCGTACCCGGCCGCCCCATTCGACCAGCTCCGCAAGATAATCTGCGCCGTCCTTTATGGCGTGTGAAGGGTCATACTTTATGCCCAGCTCGGGCAGATGACCGAGCACGATCTTCCACGCCTCCGGAGTATTGACAAAATTCATCTTCCGGCAGTTATATACAGAGACCTCAACACCGCTTGGACACCGGGAAAGTACCTGTTCAAAAAAGCATATGGCTCTGGTGCAGTTCGTATAATATGATACCGCGCTGCTGTAATTGCAGCCGCAGATATAGTTCGGGCAGCCAAGCTCGGAAGCGGCCTTCATCAGTTTTCCCGCAAGCTCTATCTCCGAGTCGACAATATCGCCGTGTTCATCGAGGATGACAGATTTCCATCTGCCGACAGATCCGACGGCGACGCCGTATTTTTCGGTCCAGCGCCTGATATTGTCAAGCTCCGAAAAGAGCACCTCTCCCCTGTCGTCCCCGTTTATGCAAAACTCAACGAAGTCCAGCCCGCGCTCCGCCGCGCGGATGAAGCTCTCCTCCGCGACCGGTGCAATAATTCCAAGTTTCATTTCAATCCCTCTGTTTCGGTGTTAATACCGTCAGTTGAAAACGGCGATATGCGCCGGAATGGCGCGCTGTCAGGCGTGTATGGCCTTATCAACCGATGGTATCTTTTTTTATTTTATCAAATCAGTCGGTTTTCGCAACGTTTTGAGTCTTCTGCTGATACCAAAAATCAGCGCGATGTTTCAAAACCTGAAACATCGCGCCGTATTTTTCAGGAATCCATATACAGGCTCCTGTATCTTATATCGACCGCAGCCAGAAATACCTCCATTATATAGGTATCAAGAATGCTTTGCCTTCCTTTGAGCGTTATATAGATATCATCATCCGAGGAATTCTTCCCCTGCTTCCCGGGCGTGCTGGAGATCGTGCAAAGACTTGCCCCGCTTCTTTTTATCTCCGCGTGCAGCGCCTTGATTGGGCCCAGAGCATCAATGCAGTCCGGGCTCAGAAGCAGCGCCAGCTCTCCTTCGGCCATGCCGGCTGCGGCCTCAAGCTGTGCACTGTCCCCGATGCAGATATCGCATGGTATGCCGGACATGAAAAGGTCCGACTGCAAACAGTTTTCGGACATAATGACGCCATACGGGAAAATCACAACACGGCTGGCTCCATGAAGTGCATCCGCGATGCGGTCCAGCTCCTCTCTGTCAAGAGCCTGCTTGAAATCACTGTACAGTTCTTCCAGCGAACCGAGCACTTTCTCCAGCGGATCGCCGCTGTACATATCGAACGACGGTATGAACCTGTTATGGTGATCGTATTTGGAAATGCATGAGGAAACTTCGCTCTGGAAATGCGTGAAGTTTTTGTATCCGATTTTTCTGACAAGTCTGCTTATTGTAGACGGCGAGGTATAGCACAGATCGGACAGCTCATATATGTTCAGTTCCCCGATCTTCTGAAGATTGCACAGCAGAAGGCGCAGCACGGACCTGTACATGCTGTTCTGTTCAGTGGAATTATAAAATA
>CAKSXP010000298.1 GCA_934515035.1 uncultured Oscillospiraceae bacterium | reverse complement strand
CCTCAAGAAGCTTCTCCGATCCATTTTGAAGGCAATACCCCTTCATGATCGTCAAAACGAAGCGCTTTCCAAGATCTGTCGCCATCGTGCAGTCAACATCCAGTATTATGCCGCTTTCAAAGTCAACGTCCGCAACGACGACCATCTGGTCGAACATTTTCTGAGCGGTAGTGTTCGTTGGGAGCTTTGCATAGCCGGCAAGCAGGATGTGACCTGAAATTTTCCCCATAGTCGATTCTCCGGGTCGTTCTCCGGCAAAGCGGGCACGCGGTTTGGAGTGGCGGCAGGATATACTCCTTCCGGCTCCACACCGCGCCGCTTTGCCTGATTTATAAGTTGTCAGACGGGATCGTCCATCAGCTTTTTCGTGACTCTGAATATCTCGAAAAGCTGCTTGTCACGTTTTTTCTTGAGTTCTTCGATATCCATTCCGGAGTAGTCGTAAAACCCCTTTCCGGTCTTGATACCAAGTTCTCCCGCTTCCACATGCTCGGCCAGCGTTCTCGGCATTTCATCGCCGTTTTCGGGCATAGTATAGCTGTGGTTGCGATAGTTGTTTGCGGTCATGTCAAGTCCGCCGAAATCAGCGCGCTTAAGCAGACCAAGCACACATGCACGCGGTATAAAACTTGCCTTTGCGGCAAGATCGATAGCCTCTGCGTCACAATAGCCATTATCCAGGAGGTAAAAGACCTCTCTGTTAAGGCACTGCTGAAGACGATTGACTATGTAGCCGCGGATGAACTTTTTCATCTGTACCGCCGTCTTACCGCAGTTTATGAGCATCTGCGTTGCTATGTCAGCATATTCCTGCGGCGCCTGTTCGCTTTTTACGACCTCAACAAGGGGAATAACGGCAGGCGGAGCATACCAATGACAAATCAGCTGCTGCGGCAGCAGGCTTTCGGGGACTACCTCGAAAATGTTCAAAGCGGATGTGTTTGACGCCACAATAACATCGGAGGGAACGATCTCCGCAAGCTGTTTGTAAAGCTCGGCCTTTGCGTCGCGGTTTTCAACAATGGTCTCCATGATGAAATCCGCGCCCTCAACTGCCTCGGCAACCGTGGAAGCAAAGCTCACGCGGGCATAAATTTCGTCTATGCTGCCGTCCTCGATCTCGCCCTCCTCGGCAAAGGTCCTCAGGCTGGTAAGTAAAGCCGCCTTAGCCTTTTCCTTCGTGGTCTCGGAACGGGTCCACATGGTCACGCTGTAACCACCCATCGCAAAGGTCTGTGCAATGCCGGGACCCATCGTTCCTGCGCCGAGAACGGCTATTTTTTTGACGTCATCAAGTGTTTTCATCTTAGAAGGAACCCTCTTCCCACGCGACCAGACGGACGAAGCCGCCGTCTGCCATCTCGCAGCGGAACGGGAACGCAGCAATGGTCATGCGTCTGCCGGTGCAGTCATCAACATCGCCGCCGGCGTTCTCGACTGTGCACACGCCATGCTGCATGAACAGTCTGTGGCAGGGCTCATAGTCAGGGAACAGAACCGTGGGATCGTTACCGGTCGCAGCGCGGTATGCGGTATCGAGCCAGGGCATCTGCTCCTTCAGGGGGTGATGCCACAGAGGAGCGTCGGTTGCGCCCCAAGTGCCGGTAATGCCCTTGATGTGCTTCTCGTGAATCAGCCAGTTGGCAACCGTCGGTCCCATGCCGGGATAGTAGTTGTAATACTTGTCGTTGTTGATTCTCCAATAGTGATGGAAACCGGTATTGACGACTACCCAGTCGTTCTCGCGGATCTCGAGGCCATCCTTTGCAGCAGCCTTTTCAAAATCCTCGGGCTGGATCTCATACCAGATATTGCCCATCTTTGCGGGATCGCCGCCGGCGGCGTTCCACTTTTCCTCGAACTCGTCGCGGAGCCAGCGCATATCGAGGATGACACCGGAGCCGATGCAGTGCTCGAGAGGGATCTCCGCGAGAGTATAGCCGTAGCGCTCTCTATCGACTTCTTCCTCATGCATAACATGGTTGGGGGCATCCATATGGGTACCGGCGTGCAGAGTGCCGGTATATGTCATGGTGCGCTTATGAAAACGGCCGAGATACTGTCCGCGGGGAAACTGGAGGTCGGTACGTGCGCCGGGGAAGGGCCACAGCGGGGTATCTACGCCCCAGGGCATTGAAAGGTCGTAGATCTTGGTCATCTTTGACTTGTCAAGATAGAAGTTATCCTTATTGAGCGGCATATAGGCCATGATTATTTCCTCCTGTTTTTATGATACTTTAATCCTAAACCATGGAACTGTTCCAAGGTCAAGAACTTTTTTCGCTGCTTTGCGAAGCCCTTTTATGCTTTCCACACACAGATAC
>CAKSXP010000297.1 GCA_934515035.1 uncultured Oscillospiraceae bacterium | reverse complement strand
CTCCAGTGCCATATCTTGCGGACATGGTAGGAGCAACTCGGTGCGGACCGGTGTAGCGGCTGTCTATCCCATAGTTCTCATACAGCAAATTTTTCTCTGGGTGTAACAGTATTGGTTGATGCCCATGCTCCTGCGCCCGCAGGGTCCCGGACACATCCTCGGAGCACGCCATGACGCTGCCGCCCTGGTCGTTGAGGCAGAGAACGGAAGGCATACAGTTTCCGCTGGCAGAGCCTTTCAGCGTAGGCGCCACTCCTTTGTGATACCCGATGCTCCCGGCGCTGGCCCCGGCTCCTGCCGAGAAAGCGGCGGCGATAAAGGTCTGCTGTTTCATTCCCGGCTGTGCGCCCAGCGCACCTGCCACATCGTGGAGATCCCGGACCTCGTCCCGTTGGTTCGCGGCGAAGGCCAAGATCCCATTCCTGCCGGTGGACATCCCGCAATTCACGCCGAGGGTCGCTGCCACATCTCCGGTCAGATCTCCGTTATATCCGTCGAAGCCCTTTACGACCTGCTCCGGCTGCGTGACAAAGGTCTGCATCTGCATATTGCTGGTCGCCATCAGAGCGCCGGACACGCCGTGCAGGTCGATGCCCTCGTCCCGTTGGTTGATGTGGTAGGCTTTCGGCTCCGGCGCGGTATAATGTCCTCCCGTCAAGCCCGCCTGTATCTGGAGCGCCATCTTCAGTTCCTCCGGAAGGTCTTTCCCTCGAACCTCTGCTCGGCGCAGGATACCCACACAGGCGGTTTTCGTCAGATAATGCTTCGGATCGGGATCTGGCTCCAGAATGTCCGACAGCGAGGTCCGGATCGGTTTCCTGGGGGCCACTCCGGTGTTGAGCGGCGGCTTGCCCTTTCGGTACGGGGACCGCAGCTCCCAATGGCGCTGCCCGAAGAGGTCCACAGGGCTTGATGCCAGATCAAGGGAAAAATACGGGACCGCTACCAGTTCAGAGTCCGGCTTGCGGGGCTTCGGTCTGGGCGGCCCGGCGGCTTTTTCGTCTGGCTCCAAGCCAAGCATCGTCAACTGCCCGCTTGTTTCGCATTGGTACATTCAAGATTCCTCCTCACCCAGAACATCAAATAAAAGCTGCGGCGCAAGCGACCCGGCAAAATCAGCAATCAGAAAAATGCGCTTCCGTCGCTGCGCCACGCCCCAATATTGAGCGTCCAGGCACCGCCATGCCAAGGAGAAAGCGTCGCCCGCCCTAAGCTCTCCCGCGTCGGGCCACCCATAGGGATAGGGGTCAGGAACGCTCTCCCATGGAATGCGGATTCGCATGATCTCCTCCACAACGATTCGGAAATCCTCATACTTGGGATCTCCGCTGGAAAAAGCGCCCGGAACGTTCTCCCAGCATAACCAGCGTGGCCGGACATCGGCATCGAAGCGGCCACGCTTCTGGTCCGCCTTTCGCATCTCCCGCACAATCCGCACCTGCTCCATAAAAAGGCCGGAACGGGCGCCGGATAATCCGGCTCTCGCTCCGGCCACGCTGAGATCCTGACATGGGCTGCCGCCGCAGATGATGTCTACGGGCGGCAGTTTCGCCCCATCCAGCTTTGTGATGTCTCCTACATGGACCATATCTGGAAAGTGCCGCTTTGTGACCTCGATAGGGAATGCTTCGATCTCCGAGGCCCACAGCGGCGTGATGCCGCAGCGGACGGCGGCCAGGGGGAAGCCACCGATGCCGTCGAACAGGCTGCCTAATGTCATCCCTGTCATTTTGCCACCGCCTGCACCACAGTCCTGGTCGTGTTCACGGCGGTCTGCGCCGCATAGACCGCGCTCATGATATTGGCCTTGGTGCTGGTGTCCAGTCCGAAGGCCCCGGCGATGCGGGGGATCTCCGCGGCGGACAGCATGAGTCCCAGCCCCAACAAGGCGCGGTCCTTGAACACCATAAGCCCGGCGATAAGTATTGTTGCCTGTAAAAATGTTGTTAGGCACAACCCGACTATTTGCTTCGACCACTGAATAAATCCGTCCGTGTACCCACGGGGGACACTGAACATATACAGGCTGCCCACGGAGATCTGGATGAGCAGAATGCCGCCGCGCTTCAGATTGCTGAAAAACACCTTGATGACCGCATAGGCCATGAGGATGATACAGAACAAGATCATGACCGGGCTCGTGATGGATGCGAAGCCAAAGTAAGAGCCGGATGTCATCGAGGACACAGACTCCACGCCGTTCAGCGTGTTTACAATCTCTGTCCCCAAGTCCCCGATCGTCCTGTCGGCGCCCGTGATCCCCGTTGTGAGCTGCCCCTGCAGCGTCACGGACAGCTCATAGAGCCGGACCGGGAGCACACTGAACAGGCTCACCGC
>CAKSXP010000296.1 GCA_934515035.1 uncultured Oscillospiraceae bacterium | reverse complement strand
ATCCTACCGGCGCTGCCAACCGCGCTATGGGCGCTACCGTGCTTGCACGTCTGGCCGCATAAGCAATAACGAACAAAACATAAAAAACAGTCCTTACCATATGGTAAGGACTGTTTTTTGTCATGTCAGACAGGTTCGCGGCGTATCCGGTTTACCGGAAAAGCGGCTTTTCACCGGCTCAGCCAAGGAGCCTGTAATATGCCATCGCAAACGCCTCGCGGATGAAGTAATTGAGGCGAAGAATGAAAAGGCTTGTCCGCGCCGGTACGGTCAGAGCGTCACAGCCCTGCTGTGCGGCGAGGTATTTTGCGCGGCAGAGATGATATTCGCTTGAGCATATTGCAACATCCCCGGTGACGCTTCCGCCGCGCGATGCAATGATGTCGAGGGAAAAGGCGATATTCTCCCTTGTGGAGGTCGCCCTGTCCTCCTGAATGAGCCGTGTGCCATCCACACCATGCGCCGTCAGCCATGTGTACATTGCCTGTGCCTCCGTTATATCCTCGCCCCGGCCCATGCCGCCGGAGAGAATGGCGACGGAATCCGGACATTTTTCCAGATACGTCTTGACCGCGGTGAGCCTGTTGACCATTGACAGCGACGGCGTGCTGCCGTTGACTCCTGCGCCGAGAACTATCAGATATGAGGCCTCCGGTTCCGCGTCGCCCCTGGAGGCGGATATGACCGGCGCTTCGAACACGGCGAAAGCCGTCAGTCCGCAAAGAAGAATAACGGCGGCAGCGATGCCGGTTTTTCTGAGCTTCTTCCGCAGTACGAGCTGATAAAAGCCCAGGACCGCAGCCAGACCCAGAAAGCACAGAGCCATTGTTGAATATCCTGTCAGGGCGAACCCGAAAACGGCTGCCGCGATGAGGCAAACAGCCGTAAGGACTGCCAGAGGGTATTTTTTCATCTTATGCGCTCCTTATGAAATTGAGTCCCACTGCTCATACAGGCTGTTGAGCTTTTCGTCGAGTTGCAAACGGGTCTCCTCGATCTCCATAAGCTTTTCGTAGTCGGTTGAAAACTCCTCGGTCTGCCTGTCGCACTCGGCAAGCTGTTCCTCGATCTTTGCAATTTCCCTCTCCAGCTTTGCAAGCTGCTTTTCGGGGGAGGGGGCGTTTTTGGGATTTTCCTTTTTCTGGGTTTTCTTTTCCTGCGTCTTTTTTGCCCGATCAAGGTTTTCCTGACGTTCACGGCTCTGCTGAAATTCCTGGTAGCTGCCGCGGAAGTCGGTTATCCTGCCGTTTTCAAGCAACCAAATGCGGGTCGCGAAGCGGTCAATAAAATAGCGGTCATGCGAGACGAAGAGAAGGCTTTCTCCGTAATCATACAGGCAGGATTCTATCCATTCGCGGCTGGAGATATCAAGATGGTTCGTCGGCTCGTCGAGGATCAGAAAGTTTATCTCGTCACGCATGAGTATGCACAGGCGCAGACGGCTCTGTTCTCCGCCCGAGAGGGTGCTGACGGGCTTGAAAACATCCTCACCGTAAAACATGAAAGCACCGAGCCTGTCGCGCGCCGCCTGAGCGGAGCAGTGAGCTTCCGATATGACGGTATCGACAAGCGAAAGGTTCGGGTCGTCAAAATGAACGATCTGCGGAAGATATGCTGTCTTGACGGAGGGGCCGCGGTAAAGATAGCCGGAATCGGGCTCCTCTTCGCCCATAATGAGCTTTATAAGGGTGGATTTCCCGGTGCCGTTATCGCCGATGAGAGCAACGCGCTCCCCACCGGTGATCTCGAGACTGAGATGTTCGAACAGCGTCTTTTCGCCGAAGGATTTGGAAAGGTCCTCCGTGACAAGGACCTCGTCGCCGTGGAATTCGCGTTCGGAAAACCGGACCTTCATCTTTTTTTCCTTTTTGGGCTTATCCGTCGTGCGGATGCGCTCAATGCGCTTTTCCATGGCGAAGGCGCGCTTATACTGCTTGTCGTTGCCCATGAAGGCCCAGACCTTCATACGGTCGGCGGCCTCCTGAAGCTGTGCGATCTTGGCCTGTTCTTTCTCATACTGACGCAGCTTTTCCTGATACCGCCGTTCCTTTTCCTCGACATAAAAGCTGTAATTCCCGCTGTAAAACTCGCATTTACCGTCCACGATCTCGATGGTACGCTGGGCGATGCGGTCAAGAAAATAGCGGTCATGGCTTATTGTGAGGACAGTGCCGCGGAATTTGAGGAGATAATCCTCCAGCCACTCGGTGGCGTGCAGGTCAAGATGGTTCGTCGGCTCGTCGAGCAGAAGAATGTCTGTGTCCTCGAGGATAAGCCGCGCAAGGTTGACGCGCGTCTTTTCACCGCCGGAAAGACTGTCGAAAAGCTGCTCGCGCATTGCCGGGGGAATGTCAAGACCGTTTGCGACCCTGTTGCGCTC
>CAKSXP010000295.1 GCA_934515035.1 uncultured Oscillospiraceae bacterium | reverse complement strand
GGATAACGACTCCGGCAGCAGTACGCATGTATCATCGTCCGGAACGACTCACGGCGGAGGCGGCGGAAAATTCTGAACCCGGCGGCAGGAGTTCTTGAGCAAAATTGACGATTGATAACGCCTGCGGGATATGATAAGATACAGCAGACCGGGGAAACGGGCAAATAACTTTATCGGCCCCTGTGATGAAGCTGCGAAACCATCAGAAATGCGCCCCCGGTTTTAACAGATCGGGGGCGCATTATATATCCTTACGAAGAGGGAAGTATCATGACCGAAGTTGTTGCCGCCCTGATATGGGACGGAGAGCGGTTTTTAGCCTGCCGGCGTCCGCCGAACAAGGCCCGCGGGCTGAAATGGGAATTTGCCGGCGGCAAGGTCGAGCCGGGAGAGACAAAGGAACAGGCACTTGTCCGGGAATGCCGGGAGGAATTGGGTATTACGGTGTCGGTAGGAGAAGTTTTCATGGAAGTGCTCCATGAGTATCCCGATCTGACCGTCCATCTGACGCTGTTCAACGCCGTCATCACCGAAGGAACTCCGCAAATGATCGAACACAGCGATATACGGTGGATAACCGTTGACGAGATCGACGGGCTCGAGTTTTGCCCGGCCGACCGGGTGATCCTGGAGCGGCTGAAGCGGAGCGGATCCGCCTGATTTCTCGCAGTGGAGTTTTGATATGAAAGATATGGAGAAAACAGTTCAGGCTCGGCTCTTTGAATTGCAGGATATGCAATATCGGGATTTTCATTGCAGGCTGATGCCCACGGTCGATCCTGATACAGTTATCGGCGTCAGAGTTCCCGAACTCAGAAAATTCGCAAAGGCGTTTGCCGCGGAGCCGGAGGCTGCCGGTTTCATGCAGTCGCTTCCGCACAGGTATTACGAAGAGAATAACCTCCACGGGATACTGATAAGCTCCATGAAGGATTACAGGCAGACGATAGCCGCGCTGAACGCATTTTTGCCCTATGTTGACAACTGGGCCACCTGCGACCTGATGAAGCCCGGAGTTTTCAAAAAACACCTGCCGGAGCTTCTGGAACAGATAAAATGCTGGATGGCGTCGGACAAAACCTATACGATCAGATTCGGCATCGAGATGCTGATGACATTTTATCTGGACGACATGTTCAGGCCCGAGTATCCGGAATGGGCAGCTGAGGTGCACAGCGGGGAATACTACGTAAAAATGATGATCGCATGGTATTTTGCAACGGCTCTGGCAAAGCAGTATGACGCGGTCCTGCCGTATATTCTGGAACAGCGCCTTGACCCATGGACACACAATAAAGCGATCCAGAAGGCGATCGAGAGCCGACGGATCCCAGACGAACAGAAGAACCGGCTGCGTGCACTGAAGATACGCTGAGGGGACCGTTACCGGTCCGGCCGGGTTGAGAGAGAATTATGATCAGAGATATAATGTACATTGTGCTGGGATATCTTTGCGGCAGCCTGCTGTTTGCACGGATATCCGGCGAATTGCTGCTGAACAGGAATATAACCGAGGATGCTCCGGATAAAAATCCCGGAACGACCAACGCATTCAAGGCCGGTGGGTTCAGGTGCGGTATGATGACGCTGTGCGGTGACATGTTAAAGGGCTTTTTCCCGGTGTTTCTGTATCTCCGGGGCGAGCCGGGCGGTGTGCTGGCTCTGGCTCTTATGATCGCCGCGCCGGTGGTCGGACATGTGTTTCCCGTGTTTTTCAAATTTCACGGAGGAAAGGGAATAGCGACCACATTCGGCTGCCTTCTGGCGCTTTTTCCGAATCTGCTGCCCGCTGGACTGCTGGCCATGTTTTTCCTGTTTTTCTCGCTGATACTGCGCATCATGCCGCATTATCACAGGACTCTTGTCACCTATATCTGCGCGGAGATAGCCATGTTTCTGCTATCTGACGATCCGGCCGTCCTCATTGGCTTTTCGCTGATCGTTGTTACCGTGACCGTGCGGATGCTGACAAGCAAAGAAGAAAAAGAACCGTTTGAGGTGTCGATTTTATGGATGCACTGATACTTTCATGCAGTACCGGCGGCGGACATAATGCCGCCGGACGGGCAATAATGGAGGAACTTGAGAGCAGGGGACATCATGTTAAGATGCTCGATCCTTATGCATTGACAGGCGGAAATCTGGAGCGTATCGTCGGCAACGGCTATATTAAGGTTGCCCAGAATACTCCGCGGCTGTTTGGCGCCGCCTATAAGCTGGGGGAGGAATACCGCCGGCTTCCTATCCATTCTCCCGTATATACGCTTAACAAGCTTATGCGCAAAAGAATGCAGGCGTATTTGCAGGAACATCATTTTGATGTCGTTTTCATGCCGCATGTATTTCCGGGAGAGATACTGACCGGCATGAAAAACAGGGGGATAGCGCTTCCGGAGACGATTTTTATTTCAACGGATTATGCC
>CAKSXP010000294.1 GCA_934515035.1 uncultured Oscillospiraceae bacterium | reverse complement strand
ATGAACCAGCGCGAATTAAAAATCCTTGTGTTCTGGAAGACAAAAGAAATAGTAAAAATAAGAACACAGGTAGCAACGTATCGGATTCCCCAGTCAAATCCGCCAAACACCAGATATCCGACCGAGGCTCCGAGCAGAGTTGATATTCCGCCGAGCCCGGCACCGGCCTGCGCTGTCATGGCGGCTCCAAAAGGCGAAATATAATCAAAGATCCTGACGCTTGCGCTCAGAAGCCCCAGAGTAAAACAGACCGCTGTTCCAAGCGCCTGTTTCAGTTTGGTTTTGTGTTTCTGTATATATCCTGACAGAAACCTTTGTTTTAATCCTAATACCCTTGCACGAAATGACAATTATGTTCCCTCCCCCGAATGGTTTACATAAATTATACTTATGTAAATATCAGAAGATAGTCAAAACGTGCGCTGCGCAAATAATTTTAACTTGTCCTTAAACGTCACCTGATCAATATTGGTATTGAAATAAACATGAGTTTGGCATAAAATAAAGTATAACATCGAATGAAACGGAGGTATCATTATGGCAACGGAAGTGGAGATCAAGCTGCATTTGAGAGACGCTGCACAGATCGAAGAGATAGTGAATGACGAGGAGATCCGCAGTTTTATACGCGAAGATTTCAAACGTGTTGCGATGTGCGCGAAATACTATGATACCCCTGATTGGGATCTGTATAAGGCTGGCTTTATGCTCAGGATCCGTTCCGACGACGAGCGCGTTATTGTCTCGCTCAAAGAAGGAACGATAGATAAAACCGAGAATACGGGACTCTGCATCCGCCAGCAGTGGATATGTGAAACGCCGGAAATTGACTGCGCGATCGAGCATCTCATAGCATGCGGTGCGCCGGAGAAGATCGTTGAGCTTACCAAAGGTAAGGAACTGGTCAACGTCTGCCGTGATGATTTCACAAGAACATCTGCGATCCTTTACATGGATGAAGGCGTTGTGCTGGAGCTTGCGATGGACACCGGTGTCACCCATGCGGGCAATAAGACCGGTGATATTCTCGAGATGGAGCTGGAGGTCATATTCGGCAGCCTGAATGCGATACGTCCGTTCTGCCATGCGCTTGGCGAACGATACGGACTCATGCCGGAGACAACGACAAAATATGAAAAGTCATATGCTCTCGCCACATCTGCCTGAGTCTGCAAATATCATGATAACAAAAACAGAGCTTGCAAAATGTCAAAAAGGCCGTGCAGAACAAAACTGTTTTGCACGGCCTTTCGTTATTCTTTTACAAGGTTATCGCCTATCTTATAAACGTCGCCGGCACCGACTGTGAGTATGATATCTCCCGGTGCCGCAGTAAAGCGGAGGCTCTTTTCCAGCTCGTCAAATGTCTCAAAAAACAGAGAGTTTGGTATCTGTTTTGCAAGATCGGCCGAGGAAATGCCGATCGTGTTCTGCTCTCTTGCCGCATATATTTCCGCCAGATAGGTAATATCCGGCCTTTTAAGCTGCTCGACAAAATCATCGAACAGAGCTTTTGTTCTGGTATAGGTGTGCGGCTGAAAAACAACGATACTCCGGTTATAGCCCAGCGGCTCAATGGCGTCGAGCAGCGCTTTCAGCTCTCCCGGATGGTGAGCGTAGTCGTCATATACGTCCGCGCCGTTGTATTTCCCTTTATACTCAAACCGGCGCCCGGCTCCGGTAAAGGCCGCGAGACCATATTTGACAGCCGTCCCATTTATACCGAGGGCTATCGCAGCTGCCGCCGCGGCCAGCGCGTTTTTGATGTTATGCTCTCCGGGAACGCGAAGATTCACATGAGTGAAAAGGACGCCCCTGTTCATGATGTCAAATTCAGACTGGGCTCCGACGCGGGTGATGTTCAATGGGTAAATATCCGCGTTGTCATGCATTCCGAAGGTGAACAGCTTTCGGCCAAGCGGCGCCAGCGCGTCCATGGTGTTTTCGTCGTCCCTGTTTGCGATAATGGTTCCGTCGGCCGGGACAAGCGAAGCAAATTTGCGGAAAGACGTTTTTATGTCGTCGAGATCCTTGAAAAAGTCAAGATGGTCGGCCTCTATATCAAGGATCACTGCAATAGTCGGATAAAAGCTGAGAAAAGAATTGTAATACTCGCAGGATTCCATAACGATGGTATTCCCGCGGCCCACTCTGTGTCCGGCGTGCAGCAGCGGCAGAGTGCCTCCGATCATGACTGTCGGGTCTTTTTCTGCGGCCATGAGTATATGTGTACACATGGAAGTCGTCGTTGTCTTGCCATGCGTACCGGAGATGCAGAGTGCGTTTTTGTAATCACGCATTATCGCGCCCCAGGCCTGTGTGCGCTCAAACACGGGAATACCCAGTTCATGAGCTCTTACTATCTCGCAATTATCATCATGGACCGCTGCTGTGCGCACGACGAAGTCAATGTCCGGTGATATGTTTTCCGGACGGTGCCCGATAGC
>CAKSXP010000293.1 GCA_934515035.1 uncultured Oscillospiraceae bacterium | reverse complement strand
GTCATACTCGCTGTTCTCGGAGAGGTCGCCAAAGCTGCGCGCCTCTTTTATAAGCTCTGAAACTTCTTTTTCCCTGACAGTCTGAAGATAGTTCAGTTCTTCCTTGAGCGCATCAAGGCGCTCCTGACTCATTTTATACCTTTGCTCGTTAGCCATTGCAGTCACCCTTTATACATTTATAATAAATATCTTAAATAACTATTCACATTTCCGTATTATAGATTCAATTGTCCACCATGTCAAGACAGGATTTTTGTCGCCGTTTCAAGCTGTTCGTCGGCTTCTGCCGAGTTTGCAACTTCATAATCCGGGACTATACCGCCGGTTTCCGAAAGATCAACTCTGTCCGGCGTGAGATATGCATTCGTTGAAATATGAACGGCGCTCCCATCGGCAAGAGAAATGGTTATCTGGCTTCTTCCCTTTCCCGTCGTCGCCTCGCCGACAGTGACCGCCCAGTCGTATTCACTTAACGTGGCCGCAAAGAGTTCCGCGGCAGAATAGCTGTCAGCGTTGACAAGAACTGCCATCGGGAGTTCAACGCAGCTGCTGTCGGATCTGGTCACGGTCTCCTCTCCGGCTTTATTGACGCTGACGAAAATGTCTCCCTCCGGGAGCAGATAGTCCAGCAGCTTCGTCAGTTCGCTTACGCGCCCTCCGGGATTGGAGCGAACATCAAAAAGGAGCGCTTTTGCCCCCTGCTCTGTCAACTCCTCGACCGCATTGATCGCACCGTCAGCACTCCCGACTTCAAAATTAACAATGCGGATATAGCCGATATTGCCGTCAAGCATCTCGTGTGCTACAGCCTGTACCTTTATCTCCCCGCTGGTGACCGGAAGCTCGGACCGGCTGCCATCCGCGTGTATGACGGTAAAAAGCATTTCGCTTCCGTTCTTGCTCTGAATTATGGATTTAACTTCGGCAGTCGTCATGCCGTTGAGTTCCTGCCCGTCGACCGCTGTCAGCACATCTCCGGAGACAATGCCCGCAGTCTCTGCAGGAGAACCCGCACTGACGGAAACGATCTCCAGACCACCGGACTCCTCATCCTGGCGTATAGTGATGCCAACGCCGGTATAGGCATTCGCGACATACTCCTTATAGCTTTCATATTCCTCGGCGGTCATATAATAGCTCCATTTATCACCGATGGACGAGATCATCGCCGAAACGGCGGCATCGCACACTTTTTCCGAATCACTGTCGCCGATATAACGGTCCTCAATTATTTCCGCCACCACCGCATACTTCCCTGCATAGACAAGGTTATGCCATCCCCCGGCCATTATCAGCGCGGTCCCCAGCGGGATGACAACGCCGATCAGAAGGCAGACGGCGCAGGCGGCTATAAGAGTTGACAACTTGAATTTTTTCTCCATATGGTTCCTCCGGTGCTGGGAATACATTTCTGCTTAATAACCGGACGGCTGAATACGCCGCCCGGTTATTATTATCGGCAAAATGCCAAATATGCTTAATGATACCTTTTCTCAGAAATTAAAGTAGCTCTTCGGATCTGTCGTGTTGCCGTTGACACGGACCTCAAAGTGCAGATGCGGTCCGGTGGACAGCCCGGTAGAACCGACATAGCCGATAACATCGCCCTGGTTAACGCTCTGGCCATAGCTGACACAATAGCTTGTCATATGCCCATAAAGCGTGGATCTGCCGTCGCCGTGGTTTATAAGGACATAGTTTCCGTATCCGCCGGGGTTGCTTGCGGGATAGGCAATGCCGCTGTCTGCCGCAAGAATGGGCGTCCCGCTGGGTGCGCCGATATCCTCACCGGCGTGGAACTTCATAACTCCAAGGATCGGGTGCAGGCGCCATCCGTATGCAGATCCGGGGCTGTAGCCCGGGAGTGGCCATATGTATGTTCCGGTGCCTGTTATGTTTCCGGTCTTGCCTGCTTCCTCGGCCGCTTTCTGCTGTGCATCCAGCTCCGCAAGCAGCTCGCGGATGTCTTCATCGATCTCGGCTTCTCTGGCTTCCTTCTCGGCATAGAAAGCTTCATAGGCTTCTATATCGTCCTCCAGATCGAGGATGAGCTGGCAGGCGGCCTCTATATCCGCTTCAAGCTGAGCTTTCTTTTCAAGAAGCTCTGCTTTTGCAATCTCCTGATCCGCCAGTGTGGTTTCGTAATCCGCCTTGACTTCCTCAAGATGCTCGCGGGCGTCGATGCAGTTCGCCTCAAGTTCATTGTCGCGCTCCATGATCTCGCGGACCATGTCGATCCTGGACAACAGATCGGAAAAGCTGGTTGCCTCAAAGAGGATCGCCATATAGGAAACAGTTCCCTGCTCCTCCATCGCACGCATACGGCTGCGCAGGCTCTCCATCTGTTCGGCCTCTTCGGTCTCCGCTTCTTCAAGCTCGGCCTGCTTGTTTTCTATTATCTGATCATAAATGTCGATCTGTTCACTTATGATCTCGATCTCCTGCCGCGCAAG
>CAKSXP010000292.1 GCA_934515035.1 uncultured Oscillospiraceae bacterium | reverse complement strand
TGACAGCTCCTGAATCCCGTCCTTGTGGATAGACGCGTTGTCCATCATAAAGATGACGTTTTCGTTGTCGAGGCGATAGAGCGAGATCAGCTCCTTCATGTAGGTCTTGAAGATCTCCGCGTTGATGGTCGAGTGAAAGGCGATGCAGTGGCTCCGTCCCGAGTCGCTGATCGAGCAGATACAGCTCACGGAAACAGAACCGTTTTGCATTATTGCAAGTTTTCCGGCGATGTGATACTGTTTGCGAGTGAAAACCTTGACCAGTTCGCGGAAAGCGGGTATTACGAACACGGTATGTATCCTTTTGTGACGGACACGATGTATCCGGAGGAAAATTCCGCTTTTGCTTTCGGCACGATCGACACGGCAAAGGAGTGCCAGCAGTACATTGACACGCTTCAGGGCGCGATACTGAAAAACGCGCTGCTTGCGTGCAAACGGCACAAGCTGGTGCGCGAGGACGGACAGATCAACCTTGACGATCTTGCAGACTATGACAAGGACATCATCCGGTACAAGGGACAGCTCGGCGCAGATACCATGGTGGATCTGACGCCGCCGGTTCTGCCGGACATATATGTGCAGATTCTTAACAACAAGATCGAAGAGCTTAAGGAGACGACACATTGCCGCGACTTTTCACAGGGGTCGACTGCTTCGGGAGTCACTGCCGCGTCGGCGATCGCGGCGCTTCAGGAGGCGGGGAGCAAGACGAGCCGAGACCTTATAAAAGGCTCTTACCGCGCATATAAAAAGATATGCACGCTTGTGATCGAGCTTATACGTCAGTTTTATGATGTGCCGCGTGCAATGCGAATAACAACGCCGAACGGCACAGAGCAGTTTGTTAAGCTGGACAATTCGGCGATGAAGGGCGATGTCCTGAACGGGAGAAAGCCGATTTATGATATCGTGGTGACGGCGCAGAAATCCAGCCCGTACTCGACCATGGCGCAAAACGAGCTTGCGAAGGAGCTTTACGGCGCGGGTATGTTCAACCCCCAGCTTGCCGATCAGGCGAAGCTTGCGCTGGATATGATGGACTTCGAGGGCAAAGAGACTGTGCTCAGACAGGTGGCGGAAAACAGTCAGCTGATGCAGGCGGTCACACAGCTCCGTGAGGTGTGCGCGCGGCTTGCGGCGGTGGTTGACGCGCAAAACGGCTCGACTGTGCTTGCAAGCATGCAACAGGAGGGGCTTCCGGGAGTTCAGCCGCAGGTGGCGCCGAATGTTGAAAGCAGCGGGGTCAGAGCGGACGCTCTGGGCGGCGCAACACAGACAAAGAGCGGCAGCATGGCAGACAAAATGAAAGCAAAGGCTATGGACATGGCAAGCCCGAGGTGAGATATGACAACAGTGATCTTTTCCGCAAAGGACGGAAGGTATGAGGTTTCGGCATCCGGTCACAGCGGATATGCGGACGCGGGAAAAGATATTGTATGTGCCGCGGTTTCGTCGATCCTCGGCATGGCGGCGCAGACAGCCTGCAACCTTGAACGCGCCGGCATTGTTTCGGGATCGGAGTACACTGCCGGAGACGGAACGTTCGGGCTTGTGTTTTCCGGCGGCGGCGTTGCACGTGCGCTGTTTGCGGCAATATGGCAGACACTTTCGCAGCTGGAACGACAATATCCGAAAAATGTTGAGGTCGATTCGGCACAAATCGAGGAAATCTGAAAGAGCACCGGCGACAAGTAAAAAATATCATCGGGAAGCTGTGAAGGAAACTTCACGGCTTCTTTGTTAAACACTTAAAAGTACTTGACAAATAAATAACTTTGAAGTATAATAAAAGCAGAGAGGGGGAAAACAATATTGCACAAAGTACATTTTTACAAAGACAAAAACGGAAATGAACCGGTGATTGAGTATATCGCAGAGCTGTCCAGAAAAAAAGACAAGGACAGCCGCATAAAGCTTAACAAGATCAGCGATTACATTGAAGCATTGCGTTGCTACGGTACACAGGCAGGAGAGCCTCAGGGAGACGGGATATGAACGCGCATCGGTTCAGAGTGCCGTATCTGCGCCCGTACTTCCGGAACTCACTTGATAATACGTCGGTATTGTCGGCGTTCGTTCCGTCGTCCGAACACAGATACGACGCTCTGAACTGCAAAGCACCCACGGCTGACGATTTTTGTGTGATGCGTGGAACGGAAAATTGAAGGAATACGCGGGTATTTCAAGATTTTACGATACGCGCAGCGCCAAAAAGCGGCGGTGTGGGCGATGTGGATTCATATCCCGTCTCCCTGCAAAGCACCTTGACGGCGAAATATGGGAGCTCAGGCCGTTAAGAGATAGAATACTATTTGTTTGCTGGGTAGGCGGAAGCTATGTGCTGCTTCACCAGTTCATGAAAAAAACGCAGAAAACGCCTGCAAGGGAGATTGAAAAGGCAAAGCGCGAGCTTGCAGACATTATTGAAAGGGGCTTGAAATATGAATAACA
>CAKSXP010000291.1 GCA_934515035.1 uncultured Oscillospiraceae bacterium | reverse complement strand
GCCCGTAAACAAGCCGGCTCCCGAAGTCCTGGCGGCGATAGGCGAGACTCAGCTTGATCCCGCGCTTGCGCTGCCCTTTTCCGAAATGGAAAAGATTTTCCTCCCGGACGGCGCGACCTGCAAAAACGGATGGTGCATGCTGCCGGATGGAACCGGTTTTTCCAGCATAATAACAAAGATGCCGGATGTCACGCTTGAAATGGAGCAGTGGTGGGGAGGCTGGTTTGCCGCTCCGGACTATGACTATGTCAATTACCGGACATGGCTGCCGGGCCTGCACAGAAGCCACGAGATGCCGATAACGGAAAATCTGGGCTGGGGCTTTGTCAATATCTCCATGGCTCAGCCGGTGATGCCGTCCATGCTGAACCTCTCCGCCGCGCCGGAGCAGCTCGATCCGAACTTTATCGACTTCAAGGGAAGCTCGGGCTACAGCCGTCCTGACGGACAGCCCGAAGCGGAGCCGTATTATATTGCTATTTTCAACTGCATCAAACATATGGGCAGAGGTTTAGAGGTACATACCGTAGCGTATTCCGGAATGGGATGGCGCGACGGCACGCTCGTCAAGTTCCATGATGCCGATCCGGACAGGGTTCGCCTGTTTGCGATGCATAACGCCTATGAGTTCGGACGCAAAGCCGTTCTGCTTCCAAAGCTCTATGAATATGCAAAGACGCTGTAAAGAAAAATATCCGACTGGAAAGTCCGCATCGCACTTGCCGGATATCAAGGATGAAAAAGGGATACCGCCATATGGCGGTATCCCTTTTCTTATATCCATGTCGCGTGTCTTGAAAGCTGTGGAGTTAATAATGTGTTTATTTGGAGCTTTCAGCGGGTTTTGGTGCGTTGAAAAACGGAGTCATTCTGATCTTCGGGAAGAGTTTGAAGGTCAGGCCGACGAACCTTCCGGTCAGAAGAACGGATGCTATCGAACTTATTCCCACGCTGGCAAGCGAACGCGTCGATATCAGGTTGATGACTATGGCGATTATGACGTATATCGCATCCGCGCACATCTTTATATTGGAGAGCTTTTTGTTGTAGCGGCGGCTGATAACATTGTTTAGCTCGTCGGGGGCCGGCAGCATCATGTCGCAGCCGCTGATGAGGGCAACGCCGAAGCCCTGGATCGCGATGCCAAGAACCAGAACGATGCACTTCTGCCAGATAACGAGTGTGGGAGACCACAGCCACATGAAGAAATCGACCAGGTATCCGAACGGAATGCCTATGCACATGGTAAGCAGGCTTTTCAGCGTTACCTTTCGCTGAACGACGATTTGAAGGATGACGCAGATAAGATGCAGCAGGATCGTGGCGTTGCCGAGAGTGAGCGGCGTGATGTTTGCGACCGCGTCAGGCACCGCGGTGATAGGGGAGACGCCCCAAACCGTGCGCTTGAGCATGACCAGGCCGATCGCCATGGATATGAGGCCGCAGAAATACTGGAGTATTCTTCTGGGTAACTGTTTTTCTTTCATCAAACTGTCTCCTTGAATAAGTGCGTTTGTGTTTTTAATGGGCAGCTCCGCTGAAAAGCGAAAACTTTATAATATTAAAAAACCAAATCATATAATAAAATATAATTATCAAAAAGTCAATATGGAAATTCGCGCTCTGTTGAAACAGAGCGCGAAAAAATAAAAACACTATTCTTCTATGGGTATCCAGACCTCGAAATATCCGCTGAGATCGCTGCCGTCAAATACACTGCACAGAAGATTTCCATGGGCATTGCCGCATATCTTAAGTCCGTTTTCTTCCGCAAAATCTACAAGGTATTGCAGGTGCCTGGGGGAGAAAGCATCCTTGCCGGTGCTGGTGAAAACGGAGTGGAGGCTTCGTTGGGAGGGCAGGTACTGCGCGGGAGGATCGGTGTGGACACCGAATTCCTTTACATATTGCATATCCAGGGCAAGCCCCCATGAATAGTTCTCCACGCCATTACCGGTAATGGGCAGTGCGCTTTCCGGAATTTCAAAACAGCGGTGTACAAAGGGCATATACTTGAGCCAGTCCTGACTGACCTGAGATATTGCGGGGTCGTCGTCATAAATAAAATTGTGCCGGTTGAGATATCTGACGATCTCCGGGCTCCGGCAGATGTCGCATCTGCCGAGATAATCCTTCGCATGCGCAAGCTCGGTTTTGTGTTCGCGTATGCGGCGCAGGAGCAGCTTTTGGTGCAGCAGATTTGCTTCGAGCTCCTTTTCCTTGACGTCTATTGCACTGGTGATGTCCTCGTATGAACTGTCGGATACCATGTGGGATATCTCTTCGATGCCGAATCCGAAGTTTTTATACCACAGGCAATCCAACAGAAAGTTGATGTCCCAGGTCTCGTAGTAACGGTAATCGTTGTTTTTGTCTTTTACAGGATGGACGACGCCTTTTTTTTCGTAATACCGAAGCAGATCTGTCGATATGCCGAGGATCTTGGCGACGTCTCCGATTTTGTAT
>CAKSXP010000290.1 GCA_934515035.1 uncultured Oscillospiraceae bacterium | reverse complement strand
CGCAGAACCTCGGCAGCACCTATAACCCCCAGGGCGCACAGGGCACCACCGTTCCCACCATGCTGCTCAACGAAGTTTACGACTATCTGTTCATGTATGACGGCGATGCGGGAAACGATTTCTATTCCTACATCCTTGAGGAGTGGCATCAGGAAGACGACACCACCTTCGTCATGACCATCCGCGACGGCGCTTACTTCTCCACCAAGGACGGAAAGTACGCCGACGTTACCGGTGAGGACATTCTGTTCTCCCTGAAGGCATATGTCGACAACTTCAGCAACTTCTCCGCTCACTTCCTTCCCTATAACTACGACGCATCCTATGTCTCCGACGACGGACGCACCGTTTACCTCAAGTCCGACGAGCCCTACGGCCCGATGCTCCGCACCATCCCCATCATCTGCAAGAAGTGGGTCGAGGAGAACGGCTGGGATTCCGAACTCTGGGCCAGCGATCCCTGCGGCTCCGGCCCCTACACCGCCGGTGAGTTCGTTTCCGGTTCCAAGGCTTCCTGCGTTATCCGCGACGATTACTGGAACAAGGAATACCGCCAGACTCCCGTCAAGGAGTATGTCGTTCACATGTACACCGAGGTTTCCACCATGTACATAGACCTCGAGATGGGCAAGCTGGACATCGCGCTGGGTCTTGACTCTCAGGACTATGACCGCTGCATCGCCGAAAAGCCCGAGAACCTCGCGGTCGAAACCTACCACTCCGCGGTTCTGTGGCAGCTGGGCCTTGGCGGCGGCGACTGCGAAGCCCTTGCAGATCCCGTTGTCCGCGAGGCCATAGCATACGCCGTTGACTGGAACGCAGTCGGCGAAGCCTGCTTCGGTTCCATGTATGCTCCCGCTTACGGCTGCGTGTCCCCGAACAGCCCCTACTTCACCGAGGGTCTCGTTCCCGGCTACACCTTCGATCAGGATCATGCCCGCCAGATCCTCGCCGACGCCGGCTATAAGGATGGCGATATCGTCTTCAACAACGTCAACTTCGGCAAGCAGGCCAAGGTCGCCGAGGCCGTTCAGGCTTACCTCTCCCAGGTCGGCATCACAATGGAAGTTGAGACCTATGAGTTCCTGACCACCCTCCAGAGCTGGATGGGCGTTGGCGAGCCTATCTGCGACACCGCCTTCAACGACCAGACCGACGCCACCGGCGAGCCCACCGACAACATGGGCCACTACTCCGCAAGGACCGAGGCCGCGTTCCCCTGCCTGATCTGCACCGATGAAACCTGGAACAACCTGTACTGGGATCTCCTGCACAGCAAGAGCGACCGCCAGGCCAAGTGCGACGAAGTTGTCAAATACGTCTTTGATAACTATTGCTTCATCGCCGTCGCGCTCTGCTATGAGTCCTATGGCTACAACACCAGCGTTATCCGCGATGCCAACTTTGCAAACGCCGAGTACGGCCCGGACCTCTCCCTCTGCGACTTCGTATATTGAGCCGTCAAGGGGCGATATATCCGGTATTTAAACAACTAAAGCCACTGGAAAAAATGACTGCCGCCGGGAATTCCGGCGGCAGTTTTTTACTGGCGTTATGTGGGCGCTTTGTAAAAATATGATATCATAACTGTCAATTTAGCATATTCAAGGGCGCTTGTTTTTTATATAACGACGAAATAGTCGTCATTTTCGCCAAAAAAGTAAGTTGATTATTGGCAGGCGCTTATGCAGAATGGTATTGCAAAGTTGGAAAAGAGGCTGTATATTGAGATAGCAATAATCGGTAAAGGGATACGATTATTGTAAAAAATCACGAGAAAAGAAAGGACTATGAAAGATGAAACGCTTCAGATCCATCCTTGCGCTCATCCTCGCACTGGTCACGGTTCTCGCGCTCTGCGCCTGCGGAACCAAGACTGACACTCCCGCAAACGACAACGCACCGACCGAGGCTCCCGCCAATGACAACCCCGGAGCCGACACTCCCGCCGACGATAAGCCTGACGAGGGTCCCAACACCTCCGTCGGCGAGAAGAACCTTTCTCCCACGACCTATGACATGTACGCTCAGCCCGCCGAGCCCATCGAGCCGACCCTCACCATCGACATCGGCTACACCCAGAACCTCGGCAGCACCTATAACCCCCAGGGCGCTCAGGGCACTACCGTTCCCACCATGCTGCTTAATCAGGTTTATGACTATCTGTTCATGTATGACGGCGACGGCGGCAATGAGTTCTATTCCTACATTCTTGAGGAGTGGCACCAGGAAGACGACACCACTTTCGTCATGACCATCCGCGACGGCGCTTACTTCTCCACCAAGGACGGAAAGTACGCCGACGTTACCGGCGAGGACATTCTCTTCTCGCTGGAGAGCTATATCACCCAGTACAGCAACTTCATGGCTCACTTCATGCCTTACAACTATGAGGAATCCTACGTCTCCGACGACGGACGCACCGTTTACCTCAAGTCCGACGAGCCTTACGGCCCCTTCCTCCGCACCATCCC
>CAKSXP010000289.1 GCA_934515035.1 uncultured Oscillospiraceae bacterium | reverse complement strand
TGTTTCATGAGCCGGCCTGCAACTCGATGGAAGCGAAATACATTAAAGACCGCGTCGGAGTTCCGGTCTCCGTGGTCGGCGGGATCAACTCTCCGGAGATAGCCGAACAGATAATAGCGGAGGGGCGCTGCGATATAATCCTTCTCGGGCGCGAGCTGTTCGCGGATATTGAGTTCGGCAATAAAGTGACATGCGGCAATGCAGACGAGGTAAATCATTGTGTGCGCTGCTTCCGCTGCTTCCCCGGTCCACACGAGGACGTGGAGCCGGAAGAGCTGAACGTGGAGAACGGTGCTCCGGGTGGGATCCCGTTCAAGGAGTGCACCGTGAACCCAATGTATGGCCGCGCGGAAAAGTCGGTGGGAACAGCGGCGGAAAGAAAGAAGGTCCTTGTCATTGGCGGAGGCGTCGGCGGAATGCAGGCGGCCATTGCCGCTGCTGACAGGGGGCATAGCGTAACGCTGCTCGAAAAGACCGGGAGGCTTGGCGGCATCCTGAAGTTCTGCGACACTGACGTGCATAAGACGGATCTGAAGTTCTTCCGCGACCAGCTTGGACGAAAGCTCGAAAGACGCGGTGTAAGAGTACTTCTGAACACGGAGGCGGAAAGTGACTTCGCCCTTAAGTATGAACCGGACTATGTTATCTGCGCCGTTGGCTCACATGCGGCGGTGCCGCCGATAAAGGGCATTGAGAACGCGCTTCACGCGCTCGAGGCATACAGCGAGCCGGAAAAGGTCGGACAGCGGGTGGTCATGGTAGGCGGCGGACTTGCCGGGTGCGAGACCGGCCTGAATCTTGCCGATCAGGGCAAGGATGTTACGATAATCGAGATGCTGCCGCGGCTCGCGCCGGACGGAGAGAATCTGCACCGCGCAATGCTTCTGCATCTGCTTGAGCGGAAGGCCGACTGCCGGACGGAAATGCGCTGCACGGAGATCGGAAAGAACTTTGTAACGGCGCTGGACAAAGACGGTGCTGAGCACCGATTCGACTGCGATACCGTGGTTTTTGCCGTTGGAATGAAGCCGAACTCCGACACCGTTGAAATGCTTCGCGCCGCTGCGGGAGATATACCCTTTGTTACGGTGGGCGACTGCTTCAAGGTCCAGCAGGCGGCGCAGGCGGGCTTTGACGCATATACCGAGGCAATGAAGATCTGATGCGCCGGCTTGACAGATATGCCGCAGAGGTGTTACCATTCAAGTAAAACCGTTCGTATACGAAAATGTGGAGGGAGCTATGAACACACAGCATCTTTACTGGCTTGGCGAGGAGCCTGAATTTGAAGAGAGCGAGATCAGCGAGACCTATGAGACTGACGTTATAGTCTGCGGCGCCGGTATTGCCGGAGTGCCCGCGGCAAGAGCCGCGGTCGAAGCGGGAGCGGAATGCATCCTCTTCGAAAAGTGCAGCCAGCCGCAGGCCAGAAGCGGGCAGTTCGGCGTTATCGGCGGGGAATTTCTCAAAAACTGGGGCATAGACAATGCAGACAAAGCCGGAGAGATAGTCAACTGCCTGATGAGAGACGGCTGTTACAGGCCGAAACAGAGGATACTGGAGCGCTTTGCAAAGAATATCGGAAAGGATTTTGACTGGTATCTCGATGGGCTGGACAGAGAGAACCTGTTTATCTCCAACTATTCCTCCGACGTTCCGCCGGAAGGGACAAAAATGCACGTGATGCTGATGCAGTATCCGGTATCGGAGAAATACGATCTGTATGAAGAACGTTACCCGACATATCCATATACGATACAGATACGGCCGGGGCATATTTTTGTCCTGAAGGAGAATCTGAAAATTGCGGAGCGGACAGGACTGCTCAGGACGTTTTTCAAAACTCCGGTCAAAAAGCTTCTGCGTGATGAGCAGAGCGGGCGCGTAACCGGCGTGATCGCCAGAGATTACGACGGAAAAGTCATCCGTGCCTATGCCCGCCGCGGCGTCGTTCTGGCGACCGGCGATTACGCGGGCGATCAGGACATGCTGGAGTATTATTGCCCCGGCGTTGCGGAAAACCCGAAAATGTCCTGCGGCATAGATCCGGAGAAAAAGCCCAACAATACCGGCGACGGTCACAGAATGGGCCTGTGGATCGGCGCGAAGATGGAGACGGGGCCGCACGCGATGAATGCCCACAATATGGGCGGAGCGATGGGAGTTACGCCGTATCTCCAGCTGGATCTGGACGGCAGACGCTTTATGAACGAAGACTGTCCGGGACAGCAGGTCGAAAACCAGCTCTCCATGCTCAGAGAGCGGACCTCCTGGCAGTTCTTTGACAGCGACTGGCGGGAGCAGGTGCCGTATATGCCGCTTGGACACGGCTGCTGCAGTCATGTTGTGGACGATGAAGCCGTCGCGGCGGGGACATATTTTGACGGACTTGGGCCTATGGACGGATATGCGTCTCAGGATTATATCGACAAGTCGATAGAGCGCGGCGGCACATTCAGGGCCGACACGCTGGAAG
>CAKSXP010000288.1 GCA_934515035.1 uncultured Oscillospiraceae bacterium | reverse complement strand
GGAGCCCGGCTCCGCGACCGAGGAGATGCTGCCCGAATTTGACTGTACCGGCGTATGACATCCGGAGCCGCGCCGGTCCTGCTTGTGCCATACAGCCGGAACTCAGACTACTACCCGCAGAAAAACTTGCAGTTTTTTGTTCTGTTTTAGTTGTAGTTTGGGCATTTTGGAGAATGATTGCAAGTTCGATTATTTCCACTTGCATTTTCCCGTTTCAGTCATTATAATGTTATACATATTTATGTTGATTGGACTGATATTATATGAAAAGCTATCTCAAAATGACCGCTTCCGAAAGAAAGCATGAGCTTACCGTTCTTCGCGAGCTTTATGATAAAGAGGTCAAGGCCGGCCACAAGCTGGATATGTCAAGAGGAAAGCCGGACCCCGCTCAGCTCAATCTGAGCATGGATATGCTGCGGCAGAACCCATATGACCTCATATACACCCGCAAGGGCACCGACGTGCGCAACTACGGCGAGCTGGCCGGAGTTGACGAAGCAAAGGAGTTCTTTGCGGAGCTTCTCGGCGTCAATATGGAAAACGTCATCATGGGTGGACAGTCCAGCCTTAACCTGATGTACGACATGGTAATAAAAGCATTTGTCCTCGGCGTTTACGGCGGCAGCAAGCCCTGGGGACAGCAGGAAGCTGTCAAATTCCTCTGCCCCGTCCCCGGATATGACCGCCATTTCCGTATCACCCAGGAGTTCGGCATAGAGATGATAAACATCCCGATGACACCCAACGGCCCCGACATGGAGCTCATTCGCCAGTATGTCGAAGGCGACGCCTCGGTAAAGGGCGTCTGGTGCGTGCCCAAATACTCCAACCCGCAGGGATACACATATTCCCCCGAAACAGTAGAAGCCTTTGCCGCTCTCAAGCCCGCGGCCGACGACTTCCGCATATTCTGGGACAACGCCTATTTTGTTCACGGCTTCCGCGAAAATGACGACTATCTTCTGAATATCTTTGACGCCTGCAAAAAATACGGCAGCGAGGATATGGTTTATGAATTCATATCCACCAGCAAGATCACCTTCTCCGGCGCCGGCATTGCCGCGTTTGTCGCCAGCAAAAACAACATCGACTTCCTCCTCAAACAGATGGGAGTCCAGACGATCGGCTATGACAAGATCAATCAGCTCCGCCACATCAAATATTTCGGTTCCGTTGCCGGACTGATGGAACACATGAAAAAGCACGCAAACCATCTCCGCCCCAAATTCGACTGCGCGCTTGCCGCGCTTGAAAGCGGTCTCGGCGGTACGGAGATCGGAAGCTGGACCAACCCCAACGGCGGCTACTTCATCAGCTTTGACGGACTGCCCGGGACCGCCAAGCGCTGCGTTGAGCTGTGTGCCGCGGCCGGCGTCAAACTGACGGATGCTGGAGCGGCTTTCCCCTACGGCATCGACCCCAACGACTCGAATATCCGTATCGCTCCGTCCTATCCCTCGACCGAGCAGCTTTATATGAGCATGAATATTTTCTGCATCTGCCAGAAAATCGCGGCTCTTGAAGTTCTGCTTGCAGACGGCGGCGAATAAAACCGCATAAACCGAAAGCTCCCGCTGAAATCGATCAGCGGGAGCTTTCGGTTTATATTCCCGGATTTTCTTTACAAAGAGATAACGCCGAGATCGGTCGACGTCTCAAGCATGAGCTCGCGTTCTGCTTTTGCATCGCCAAACGAGAGAACTATCTTGTAATTGACGCCTTTTTCGAGATCGTCAAACTTGAATTCACCGAACATATTGGTGACTGCTTCGTCAAGCTTTTCTCCGTCCCGGAAAAGCTCCGCCTTTGCACCCTCCAGGCAGTCTCCGTTTCTGTCCGCGCTTCCGGTTATGAAGTCCTTGAGATAGCGGTGCAGGTTTTTATAGAACACGCGCGGACGGGTCCCGTGCTCCGGTTCAAACACCTGCCAGCCCTCTTCCTTTTCTGCCTCGGACTCATCGCGCCAGGTAAGCGCCAGAGTCGGACAGTCGTCAACGCATCTCGGTTCCGGCCAGCCCTCGTCCAGCAGATGTGCGCAGCCCGTGCATTTCTGCGGAACGCCAAGCTCCTCATTCCAGTATATCGCATTATACGGGCATTTATCGACAATGTCGCGGCGGCCCTTTGCCTTTTCGGGGTCTATCATGACAAGTCCGTCCTCGCGGATGTAGACCGCGTCGTCGGTCTTGCAGGCGGGCTCGGCGCAATGCATACAGGGGCGCGGAAAATATGTTATGTCCAGACGTGGGAACGTGCCGCGCTCGCGGTAGAGTATCTCTATCCATCTGTGGCCGTGCAGAGGCTGTTCCCCGACATAGCCGGGAAACTCGTTTCCGCAATGCTCGTCCTTGCACGACATGAAGCAGTTGTTGCAGTCCGTGCATTTTGCCAGGTCAATGAAAAAAGTTTTGCTCATTTCGTTTCTCCCTCGTATTTCTTGATTTCCAGAAGAGTGCTGTTGCAGACCATGCCCGATGAAGTTTTC
>CAKSXP010000287.1 GCA_934515035.1 uncultured Oscillospiraceae bacterium | reverse complement strand
GTCTGTAGATCCCTGCTGCGAGCCCACAGCCAAGCCTTATGCAACAAACGCCGCCGCCCAATTTTTCAATATAAACCTCGGACGATACAGAAAGCCATTTTCCGTCTGTATGCCGTTGGACAGAAAAAATATTATTGGGCACCTCCAAAACGCCTTTGCAGTCAAACACCTGAATTTCATCTGCATTTTCAGGATAATTATACGACAACAGCTGGATCTCTCCCAGGCGGTTTTCTCTTACGCTCCCTTCACCGTCCACTTTATCAGCAGCCGGTATCTCCGCGCACGATAACAAAAGCGCCGCAAATAGCAGCAGGCTCATAATCATGGCCGGTATACGTTTTACCATATACGTTTCCAATGTGTTTTCCTGCCCATCGGAGCCACCTCCCCAATACTGTTTGAAACAAATATTTGTGGATTTTGCCAGCGTTTATCGAGTTTGCAGTCTTCTATTTTGTATATTATAACCCTTGATTCTGCTTTTTGTCAATGAATTATCAAAAACACATCCTATATCTTCACGGTCTCGTCGACGGCGGCGGCATCATCGCAGAATATCTCCTCGGAGTATTCAACGCGCTTTATTCTGCATCCGCCCCCGATGTGCACCTCCGCACCGCGGACGGTGTCCGCCGTGACGTTTTCCAGCTCCAGCCTGTCGCCCTCTATCGTTTCGCACGAAAAGCGCCCGGCGCTCCTGCCGCCGATGAGCTTTGACAGCAGTCCGCCGTTGGTTGACGGAGCGATCGTTATCTCTCCGCCGCCAACGCTCCGGGCAGAGCTTCCCCCGCCGCTGAGCCTTATCTCCACCTTATCGCCGCTTATCAGACCGCCCGCCCTGATGCAGCCGGTCACATGCAGCTCGTCCGCACCGGCATCGCCGCCGGCATTTATGGAGCCCGAGGCGGATATCCGCTTTGCGTTTATGTTTCCGTCCGCCTTCACGGCGCCGGAGCAGTGCATCTCCCCGGCGTTTATATCGCCGCCGACATGCACCGAGCCGGAGCATCTGAACACCTCCGCCGCGGCGTCTCCTTCGATATGCGCGGAACCGGAACAGCGCAGGGACGTCTCCGCCGTGAGCGAGCCTTTGACGCGCGCCGAGCCGGAAGCCGAAAATTCCGCGCACCTTACATCGCCGTCTACCGTTCCCGAACCGGAAATGAGCAGGATGTCATAATCTCCCCCGGCCATTGTGCTGGAGCCGGAGATTCTCATATTCTTCATAGTTTCAATCCTTTCCATCGATCAGCCGCAGCAGCTGAAGCGTTATGTCGGTCTCGCTGCCGTCGGGCTGTGTTACTGTTGCTTTCTCGATCCTGTCAGCGCCGGTGAAGCGCATTGCGTTTCCGCCCAGGACAATCGTGAGTGTGCGCTCTCGCTGCCGTGGTTCCAGTATATCCGCCATCTCGTCGAGCGGCACGCTGTCCCGGAGCCGCATTATCTCTTCAATGCGCGCGCAGATCGTTTCCCGGTCAAAGAAGGTCTCCTGCCCGGTGTAGGTCGATTTTCGTATGAACCACGATTCGGGGATAAGCCCCTTGCGCTTCCAGCGGTAAAGCGCGCCGTATGAGATGCCGTATTTCTCCAGCAGCTCTTTTTTTGAAATCAGTTCGCTCAAATACCCGCCTCCCTTTCGTGTAACATTGTTACGAGCATAGAGTAACATAACACTGTTACGTTGTCAAGCGTATAATTTAAATCTCTTCGGAGATTTTTTCTCGCCCGCTTTGCCGTTTGGGGCATTTTCATTCGTTTTTACAAAACTCCAACGCCGCCCTCTTGAAGTCGGTGCATAATTCTGATAGAATTATCGTAGAATAATCCAGGAGGTGTTGCCCCGTGATCATCAAATCTTCAACTACGCTTCGCAACGACTACGGCATGATCTCTGATCTGGCACATGATGAAGCGGAACCTATCTATATCACCAAGAACGGCGAGGGCGACCTCGTTGTTATGAGCATCGAAGCCTTTGAACAGCGCGAAGAAACCCTGAAGCTGCGCGCAAAGCTGGAGGCCGCAGAGGCCGCCCGACTTTCCGGCGCAGCGACTTATACGCTGGAGGAATCCAGAAAACGGCTGGAGGCGATCTATCAGCGTGGCTGACCTTGTGATTCTGGAACCCGCCCAGCGGGAGCTGGAAGAAATCGCACAGCTCCACATGAACCTTGTGGGGCCAAATTCAGCGAGGAATATCACCAATCTGATTTTAGATACGCTTTCCCGTCTGGAAATGTTTCCTCTGTCCGGCCATATCCCGCAGGACAAGGAACTGCGAAACGGCGGATACCGCTATGTGATTGCAGGAAAGTATATCTGCGTGTACCGACTGATTGCTGAGACGGTCTGCATCTACCATATCGCCCACGGCGCAAGCAATTACCCCACGCTGTTCAAGAGGCTTCTGAAAGAAGAAAATCAGTAACATTATCAAGAAACGCCTTTCCGGACCGGAAAGGCGCTTTCTCTTTGAAAAAGATATGAG
>CAKSXP010000286.1 GCA_934515035.1 uncultured Oscillospiraceae bacterium | reverse complement strand
GCGTAGGTCACGGCAAAGGGCTGGGCCTCCTGAGCGAAATTCTCTTCAAACGCTGCTTTTCTTGCCAGATATGCCTCGCTTTGAATATAGGCGCTCAGATGCTCGATCAAAAAATCCTTGGCAGAGACCTCTTTTCCGTCAACAACGATATTGGCGGGCGCATCGCTCTCACCGCTTACGCCAGTGTTCCCGTCCTTTTTCCCGCCGCAAGCTGCAAGGCTCAGGCACATGATCGCCGCCAGAAGCAGCGCGGTCAGTTTTTTCATGTTCTCTTTCCTCATTTCCTGTATTTTGTGCGTCAGCTCCAACGCGCCCCGCTCCACGGATATGTAAAAATCACAGACCGAGCAGCTGCTTTTTCTTTGCGTCAAATTCTTCCTGTGTGATAACGCCGCTGTCAAGCAAGTCTTTATACTTTTTCAGCTCATCTGCATTACTCTGAGGAATTTCCTGCTTAATGGTGGTCGCTGCAGCAGTGGGTTTGCTCTGACGTTCAACCAGCAGTTTGCTAATTGCATCATGAAGCTCATCGCGGTTCATAATAAATTTAAACTTAATAGCACCGGAAGCGGTAGTAACAGCAATACCTTTCATTGAGCTTGTTCCAACTGCCGAAATTGCGTCAAGCGGCAAATCAACACGTTTTCCAAACGTAGAACAGCCAAAAACGCGCTTGTCTGTAACTGTCAATTCGATTTTTGAATACGCACGATAGACAATAAAAGCAATAATGGCAAAAACAACAGGGAGCAAAAACGCAACAATAAAACCGCCGTCCTGTCTGAGCGCCATATCCAATGGCGAAGAATAATCGAACCAATCATAGTTTTTGGCCGCAAGGCTATTGTATTTGTCGGAATATTTGATAACATCAAATACACCATAAGCGATCAGTAGCGCGAAACCAATAATTACAATTATTGTTGCTACCTTTTTCACATTAAATCTTTCACTTTTGATAATAGTTTTTTCGTCCATTATCATTTTCTCCCTTGTATATTCTGCGGCACACCTTACTGAATCGTAATGCAGTACGAGCCTCCGGCGATCGTCAGATCGACGGTGATGCTCCCTGCGGACAGCGCCTCCTCCGGGACCTGCGTTTCAGCATACAGGCGCGCTCCTTCTGTCACTCAGCGGATCGTATATTCGTATGTTTCTCCCCCGATTTCCAGATAAATTTTCAGGGAAGCATCTGAACCGTCAACCAGCTCAGGGCATTCAATCAGACCATGATAATGGCAGGTCTCCAAAGGAGTGCAGACAACATAGGAGCTTGCCCACGTAAAATCATTATCACCATTATCTACAACAGCAAATCCATCATAGGTATAACCGTTGTCAAAATCTGCACTTGGGGCAAACAGATCCCGAATGCAAATATCTTTCTTTGCTTTGTTGTAATAGGTGCCGTCAACATGAATGTAAACCTTGCCGTCCGGTGCTGTGTAACTCGTGTAAACACTGCTCGTATTTTTCGGCTTGAGCTCATAGGTCAATTCAACCTGATTGAGAGTAAAATCGAAATCATCTGTAGAGATGACATCACCGAGCGCAATTGTTTTCACCTCGGAAGCAGGAGATGCGACTTCACCGGCAGCTTCTTTCATGGCGTCAACTTCTTCTGCGGCTTTGCTTGCGGTCCCTCCGGTAATTGCGTAGAGGTTGTCCGTCTCCGTAGTGGTCGTGCCGTCCGAGTTCCACGTTTTGGTGGGGTAAGACATATCGTCGTTAAAGCCCAGTGTAAAGGTCACGGTCTCAAACTGCTCTGCCAGTTTTTCGGGAATATTTATGTAAAGGAAATAGTCCAGATCCGTGTAAGGGTCGATCTCGAAGTTTTTGTCCCGCTTGAACGACAGGCGCACGTCGTAGTCCGTCACGGTGTAGCCGCCGTTGACCACTGCCGTCCGGAAAAACGAGCTGTCCGAGATCGCCGCCATGGATTTGTTCTCGATATGACCCATTACCAGCAAAAGCTTGTAGCCGTCTTCCACATACAGAGAAGTGGAAGAATATTCGCTCGTTCTGTAGGAAAACTCATCCAGAAGCTCCAGGGAATCAAAGGTCATGGTAAAGTTTTCGTTGTCAAGGGTATCCCCGATCGAAAGTGCGACAGCCTCCTGCTCCGGCTCGGGGGTCTCTTCCGGCTCCTCTTCCGCCGGATCGCTCTCGACGGGTGCATCTGTTGCTTCCGTTTTCGGCTCCTGCGGATCATTCGTATCCGCTTCTGTCTTATCATTGCCGCAGGCAGCAAGGCTCAGGCACATTATTGCTGCCAGAAGCAGCGCGATCATCTTTTTCATGTTCTCTTTCCTCTTTTCGTGGTTTTTAAAATAGAATATGACCAGAATACAATGAAAAGAGCCCGAAAACAATTAACCGGCTGCATAGTATCGGCAAATTTTCTTTCTGCGCGTTTTACTCAAAGATCGCATTTGACAGGACGATCGGGTACCCGATCGGATTGTCGATATTCATCCCGTTCCCGGAAAAAAC
>CAKSXP010000285.1 GCA_934515035.1 uncultured Oscillospiraceae bacterium | reverse complement strand
GAATAAGAAAATGCGCGAACTCAAGACAAGGCTTGAGGACATGAACGAATTTGACGTTGCAGATTTTCTGTCCGGGCTTAAACCCAACGAGATGGCGACAGTTTTCCGAACACTCTCGAAATCTCTTGCGGCGGAGATATTTGCAAATCTTGAGGTTGAGGAGCAGGAGTATATCATAAACTCCATAACCGACGCAGAGCTCGGGGACATCGTTGAGGACCTGTATGTCGACGACGCCGTCGATATGATGGAAGAACTGCCTGCAAATGTTGTCAAGCGTGTCATGCGCATGGCGACGCCGGAGACCAGAAACCTGATAAACCAGTATCTCAAGTATCCCGAGAACTCAGCCGGAAGCATAATGACGGCGGAGTATGTGGATCTGAAAAAATATATGAATGTCCGCGAGTCGATAGCCCGCATCCGAAAGATAGGCGAGGACAAGGAGACGATCTATACCTGCTTTGTCACCAGCACCGACCGCAGGCTCGAGGGCGTAGTCACGGTCAAGGATCTGCTGCTTGCCGATGACGAAGCGATAGTCGGCGATATTATGGACACAAACGTCATATTCGCCACAACAACGGATGACCAGGAAGAGGTCTCAAATCAGTTTTCGGATTATGACCTGCTTGCCATACCGGTCGTTGACAAGGAAGGACGCCTTGTCGGCATCGTAACCGTTGACGACGTTATAGACGTCATAGAGGCGGAGGCAACGGAGGACATCGAAAAGATGGCCGCTATAACGCCGTCCGACAGACCGTATATGAGGACGGGCACTCTGGAGATATTCAAAAACAGAATACCCTGGCTGATGCTGCTTATGGTGAGTGCAACGTTCACAGGGATGATAATAACGTCGTTTGAGGACGCTCTTGCGGCGCAGGTAGCGCTGACGGCGTTTATACCCATGCTTATGGACACCGGCGGAAACTCCGGCAGTCAGTCGTCAGTCACCATAATCCGTGCGCTTAGCCTCGGAGATGTTGAATTTCGTGATGTGTTCAAGGTCATATGGAAGGAATTTCGCGTGTCTATCCTTTGTGGTGTGACCCTTGCCATAACAAACTTTGTAAAAATAATGCTGGTGGACGTTCTCATAATGGGGAACACATCCATAACTCCGACAGTTGCCGCCGTCGTATGCCTTACGCTTGTTGTAACGGTCATTTGCGCGGAGTTCGTTGGATGCTCTCTGCCGATACTGGCAAAGCGCGTCGGGTTTGACCCGGCGGTCATGGCCAGCCCATTCATAACCACCATAGTGGATGCGATCTCACTGGCGGTTTATTTCGCTTTTGCGAAAATCATACTTGGAGTGTAGTACCAGAATGCATATATCGACCGTAATAAATCAGATGCTCGTGCTTCTGATAATACTTGTGATCGGAGTGATCTGCCGAAAGACCGGAATAACCGACGACATCGGAAACAAAAAGCTGTCCCGGCTTTTGATAAACGTGTGCCAGAGCGCAATGATACTTGCCTCCGTCATGAACAGCGAGTCGGCTGTTTCAATCGGGTATGTCTTTGAGATCATAGGCATTTCTGCACTGCTGTATGTTTTTCTGATACTTTTTTCCTATCTTGTCCCGGTGATACTGGGAACGCCGCGGGAGGACAGAAAGCTTTACAGATTCATGTCCATTTTCGGGAATGTAGGTTTCATGGGCTTTCCGGTCATCGCCTCCGTGTTTGGCAGCGAGGCGGTGTTTTATGCATCGCTGTTTAACATTCCCTTTAATATTCTGATGTACACGCTTGGAATATCTCTGGCGTCCGGAGCGAAGGGAAAGGCAAAGTTCAGCCTGAAGCAGCTTGTAAACGTTCCTCTTATAGCGACCTTTGTAAGCCTTATCATTTTCCTTCTGCATATTCCCGTTCCGGCGCCGGTAGCGGAGGCAACGGAGCTGTTGGGAGACATGGTCGTTCCCGCCGCGATGATAGTGATCGGAACATCCCTTGGCGGCATGAGTCTGAAGAAAATGCTCGGCAGCTGGAGGCTTTACATATTCACGCCGATAAAGCTGATGCTCATTCCGGCGATAGTGTATTTCCTTTTCGGACTCTTTGTCAAAGACCAGATGATACTCGGCATCGCCACCGTCATGGCGGCTTTGCCAGTTGCGACAAACTGCACCATGCTCTGCCTCGAGTACGGCGGCAACGAGGAGCTTTCCTCAAGCGGAACATTCATGACGACTGTGCTCTCGGTCGTTACGATACCGCTTATGGTGTATTTATTGCTGATTTGATACCGTCGGTTGATATGGGGCAGACACGCCTGTCAGCGCGTCTGCCTCTTTGTCAATTGGTGGTATGTTTTTTTGTTGCAATTACTGAATATATTGTCAATGTCACTGAAAATAGCAGGCAATTCATGGGAGCAATGCCAATTGATTTCTTGACAGAAGCTGTGATAAATTGTTATCAGCATAAAAAATGTGTTTTACTGCTATCCCCTTGTTAACATACGACATATATTGAAAACTACATGCTGAGGAGGAACTGAGATGAGAAATGTACGGCGCATTTCTGTTGTCATCGGCCTGTTCATT
>CAKSXP010000284.1 GCA_934515035.1 uncultured Oscillospiraceae bacterium | reverse complement strand
AGATAGATACGACCGTCTCGCTCAAAAGAATGGGGCGGCTGAACGTACCGATGTATATTGCGATGGAGGGCGAGAAGCTGGTGCTGTATTTCGGCCTCGGCCTCGGCAGCAGCGATGAACCGGTATGGATGGCGGTGGATATCAAGACCGACGGCGAGGACGCGCAGATAGATATAGCGAGCGTTATCGCGATGTTCGAGAACAGCACCCAGCCCGTTTCAAAATCCGAAGAGGAAGAGCTTGAGGAATCGACGGTCATCCCGCTGACGCTTGAGCTGCCCGGCAAGCTGCTGATGAACTCCATAAGCGGAAAAGGGCAGCACAAGAGCATGATGGATAATATAACGATAGACCTGACCGTCGACAAGGAGACGAATCTCCCGACGCACATCAGCGCCGATCTTGCGCCGCTGCTGAAGTATATCATCGCCGAGTCGGGCTTCGGCTTCTACCCTGATCTGAAGATAGACAGCGTACCGGTCGAGCTCACGGTGACGGGGGTGGACAGCGTCGAGTCGATCACGCTGCCGGACATGACGGTGAACGGCGCGGCTGTGACGCTGCCCGCGGCAGAGACCGAAAGACCCGTTGTCGTCACGCCCCCGGAGCCGACGGACGCACCGGAAGAAAAAGCGGAATAATGTTTGTAGTTTGATCCCACCGGGCATGCCCGGTGGGATTCTTAATAAATCTTAACTGGTGCGCATACCAAATTTGTGTTGACAAAAGCAGTGTTTTAACATATACTGGACTTGTGTAAAAACGCACGGACATATGAATGCGTTCGGCGGACAAATTATATTGATCGGGAGGTCATGCTTATGAAGAAACCACTGCGCTATATGCTCTCCTTGGTGCTGATGCTTGCGCTGATGCTCTCCATGGGGACCGCGGCTTTTGCCGACAAGACGGACAGCGGGCTGCCTGTCGAATACGTCAGCTACGGCGTCGGACTTTCCGATGCGCCGGGCGTTGACAAACACGGTCTGGGTGATGACGACATCACGATAGACGGCGTGAGCTGGAGGACCGATACCACGGAAGAGGCACTCCATGTCCACGTGCTCGACCTTGCCGCGGCAAAGCTGCTGCGCTGCTGCGCGGACGAGGCCAAGGAGCTTGGGCTGGACTATGCCAAGCTCTATATCGAGAACGGCCTGATCCATGTCAAGGAGGATGTTCCTGCCGAAGAGGCGGGGGGGCTGAAGGAAAAGCTTGATGAGCTCACCCGTGCGGCGGTCATTGGCCTTGTCTCGGGCGACGCGTTCGACGTCGGCAACGGCGGAGAAGCAAAGCTGCAGGTGAAGATCGCGGGCTTTGCGACCCTTGCGCAGGAGACGGAAGCTGCTAAGAGCGGCCTTGACGTCAAGGGAATCGGCGTGGTGAACAAAGACGGGGAAACAGATATAGAAGCAACCATCAAGAAGGGGATGGATGCAGTTTCCAAAATCGAGAGAACCACGGTGTTTATCATCTACGGCGGGGCTACAGACTACTATTCGGACTGGACACCGCCAAAGTATTCTTTAGAGACGGACAACGATCAGCCGGCGGATGATGGCGATGCACTTTTGACGAGCACGCATAAAGAAGGTTGGGTCGGCATTGCGAATGACAAAGGCGATGACTCTAAGTATTATATTAAAGTTGTCGGACTTGGGAGCAACGGCAGCAGTGAATATGTGGAGGTAAAAAATCTGACCGAATTGGATTCATCTAAACTTGATCCCAACGATCCAAATAGCTTTAATGGATGGCTTATCGATATTATAACAGGGGATTATGGCGAGAACGAAGTTGCCGATAAAATTATTATATCTACGGATGGAACTGACGACGGAATCGTTATGACCATTGATCTCAAAGATGGGACTGCGAAACAGAAAGATTTATACAACAAAGAAGGACTGTTAATGGATGCTGCGCCGGACGGCTATGAGGAACCGGATAATAAGGAAGATTATAATGTGGTGTATGAGCCTTCGGTGAATGAGGATGGCAGTAAAAATGACATTGTCATAAAAGTAGAAGGTGATACCGCAGAAGTTACGGTGAGAGACACAGTAACTGCAGAAAACAGCGAAGGCGGCGGAGAAATTGACATATCCTGATCCGCAAAGCAAATCAACATAACCAAAGGCACGGCGGTTTCCGCCGTGTCTTTTCCAATGTATAAGTTGACAGAAGAGACGTCCGTGTATATAATCAAGCTGCGCCGCATCCGCCTTGAGCGGAGCGACAGCAGGAAGGAATTTAATATGAGTAACGCAGCACCCCGCAAAGGGCTCCGGAGACAGACCGGTCTTGCCCTGTTCGCATCCATCATCGTTGTATTGCAGGTTTTAAGCAACTTCGTGCGCTTCGGCCCGTTCCCGATAACGCTGGCTCTCGCGCCGATCATCATCGGAGCCGCGGTATACGGCAGCTCTGCCGGGGCACTGCTCGGCGGAGTGTTCGGACTGGTAGTGTTCCTGACCGGACTTGCCGGGTGGGACGGCGGCGTAGTCATGCTGCTGATGGGCATCAACCCCATTGCCTGCATCGTTATCTGCATCGGCAAGGGAGCCGCGGCCGGCTGGGTATCAG
>CAKSXP010000283.1 GCA_934515035.1 uncultured Oscillospiraceae bacterium | reverse complement strand
CAATTCCTTCATGGCTCAACTTTGAAGCAGAGCGCGCCGGCGTGAATTTCTCCGCCGTCCTGCAAGCGGCGCTTAAAAGCGAATTGCATATTGCTGGCAGACAATAACCACCACGGCCGGGAAGCATAATGCTTCCCGGCCTTTTGTTTTTACAGATACCCGAGATAAGCCGCAACGGTGTAAATGAATCTGGCGTTGCGCCTTTTGGCGGTGTTGCGCCCGAGATGGGTGATCTCGGCCACCGTCTCAAAGTTGCGGATCCCCTGCCAGTGATAGAGCTCGACCACGCGGAGGGTCTCTTTCCCGTCGGGGGCGCGGCCCAGATCTTCAATAGCGCGGCTGACCGCCTCCAGCTCCTGCTGCTCTCTCTGCGAAAGCTCGCGAAGCGCTGCCTGTTCGGTCCGGCGTCCGGGGCGGCCGCTTCCCGGAAGTCCGGAATATGACGGAGTAACGGCCTGCCGTTTCAGCTCTTCCGCGCGCCGGAGCATGACGGGATAAGCGCGGATAACGCGCAGCACATTGCCATACCACCAGTATTTTGGCCTGCTTATGGATCCTCGCCCCCTTTCAGCGGCCGGAGCTGCCAAAGCCGTTTCCGCCGCGTTCAGTCCTGTCCAGCTCTCCGGAAAGCTCCAGCGGCAAATGTATGACGGGGCAGATAACGAGCTGGCTTATCCTGTCTCCGGCTCTGACCGTGTAGTCATAGCCGCTGTTGTTGTATAGCTTGACGATGATGCTTCCCGTGTACCCCGGGTCAATAACGCCATCGCTCGTCAGGCCGTGTTTGACGTTGAGTCCGCTTTTGCTTTTGATCAGGCCGACCGTGCCGAAGGGCAGCTCGATATGTACTCCGGTGTTGAATATGGCGCTCTCCTTTGCCGGTACGATCTGCGTATCCCTCGCATAGAGGTCAAGCCCCGCATCGGCTTCGTGGGCTCTGGTGGGCATTATCGCGCCCTCGTCAAGTGTTACCTTCATCCGTTCTTTCCTCCATCGCCTTCTCCCTCCTCCGGCGGCTCAGGCAGGGGCATCCAATGGGAAACGTCGGTGACATACCGCTGCGCATACACAAACACCCATCCTTTGCCATTCCATGCCACTACCTCCGGGCAGAATCCTGCAAACGGGTTATCCTTGTACCAGCCCAAAACCGACACTCCCTTTTCTGGCAGTCTCTCCGCCACGGGTATCCAGCGCGGCGCCTGCGCCGTCCTCTCCGCCAGTTCAATCACCATGTCTTTCCACTCCAGTTCCTTCCGGAGCTGTTCAATTTCCGCCCTGGCGATCACCATATCTGCTTCCAGATCGGTGTACGCCGTGTAGTTGAATGCCTTCGGTTTCATATGCCGCCTCCCGTAATAACGCCCATTTTCAGATCCTGAATGTCAAATTCGCTCTCTGCCGCGCCAAGCTTCTTCCGCCGGTCAAAGCTCTTCTGCCTCGATTGCCTGTATTCCGCCTCGGTCGTGCGGAACTTGCAGTTGGTGCAGAACTCGCGCGTCGTGGCGCTGCAATTTTTCCCTTTGTTGAAAACGCAGTTCTCGTCTCTCATTCGTCATCACTCCCTTGCCGATAAAGCCTTATCCAGTCGGAGAGCGGTTGAATAACGACCCACTCCCCGCCGTTTTTCCGGTGCATAACGACCGGCATTTCTCCGGGTGCGGCGTCCCGTGCCGATTGCCCGAGCGCGTCATACAGCCGCAGCGCCTCGGTGCGCTTGCACTCGATGTGAACGCCCGGCAGTCCGGTAACGTCCGGACTGTCCGCGCCGCCGTGATACTGCACTCCGCGGCGGCTGTCAAAGCCGTATTCCCGCAGTGCGTTTGCAAGCTCGCGCTCTCCGCGTTTGCCCTTGTCTCTCGAGCTTTTGCCCATCAGCGCAGCCTCCAGTTCTGTTTGTTTCTCAGATTCAGCGTATAGTCCTTTGCCCTTTCCGCGATCCGGCTGCCGATAGCCTCGTCCCAGCTCAGAATCCTGTCGATCGGCAGCTCCGTCGATATGACGGTAATGGCGTTGGGGTCGTTATAGCGGCAGCCCAGCAAGTCGAACGCGATGTTTTTGTCCGCATCCGTAATCGAGCCTTTGAGAAAATCGTCTATGTAGAGCACGCGAACAGCCTTCAGCGGCCATATGGCGGCGCGGTATTCCTCCGGGTCCTTTATCATGGCCTTGATAGCGGGAATGTCCGCCCTCCACTGCACATAGCGGCATGAAAGCCCGGCGTCCATCAGCTTCCCGCATATGGCGGTGCATAGATGCGTTTTCCCGGTCCCCGGGGAACCGCCGATAAAGAACCATTTGCCGCGGCGGTCCGCGGCGAAGCTCTCCGCCTTCTGCTTTGCCTCCGCCTGCCAGCTTTCGCCGGTTTTGAACCGCTCAAAAGTGCAGCTTTCGAGCAGGGGCTTGAGGCCGGAGCGCTCAATGCGCAAATAGTTCCGGCGCCGCACTTCGCATCTGCACTCGCGGCCGTAGAGTATACCGTTTTCGCGCCAGGTGATAAAACCCGTGCCGCCGCAGTCGGGGCAGACGTCAGAGGTCCGTTCCGATCCCGCTGAAATCCCGATGCTCAGCGTGTCCAGCATCTCCGTGA
>CAKSXP010000282.1 GCA_934515035.1 uncultured Oscillospiraceae bacterium | reverse complement strand
GTGTCCCAGAGCTCGTGCGGGTCCATCTCGCCGAGACCCTTGAAGCGGTTTATGTCGATCTTTATGTTGGGGTTGTCTCCGCGCATCTCCGCGGATATCTTGTCGCGCTCCTCGTCGGAATAGGCCACCCTTGTCGTCTTGCCGCGCGAGAGCTTGTAAAGGGGCGGGACGGCGGAATAGACATAGCCGTTTTCGATGAGCGGGCGCATATAGCGGAAGAAGAAGGTCAGAAGCAGCGTTCTTATGTGACTGCCGTCAACGTCGGCATCCGCCATGATGATTATCTTGTGATAGCGCAGCTTTTCGATGTTGAACTCGTCGCCGATGCCCGCGCCTAGCGCTACGATCATCGGATAGAGCTTGTCGTTGCCGTATATCTTGTCCGCGCGGGCCTTTTCGACGTTGAGCATCTTTCCCCACATGGACAGTATCGCCTGGAACCGGCTGTCGCGGCCCTGTATCGCGGAGCCCGCGGCGGAGTCGCCCTCGACGATATATATCTCGCACAGGCCGGGGTCGCGCTCGTTGCAGTCCTGAAGCTTATCCGGCATCTGGCCGGACTCCAGCCCCGTCTTGCGGCGGACGGATTCGCGGGCCTTGCGCGCGGCCTCGCGCGCGCGGTTCGCCGTCAGTGCCTTGTCGATTATTACCGAGCTTTGCCTTGGTCTGACCCTCGAACTGGGCGTCGGTCAGTTTGACGGAGATGATGCAGGTCAGACCCTCGCGGCAGTCCTCGCCGGATATCTTGTCATCGTTTTTGAGGATGTTCATGCGCTTGCCGTAGTTGTTCAGCGCAGTCGTCAGCGCGCGCTTGAAGCCCTCCTCGTGCATGCCGCCCTCCGGCGTGTGTATGTTGTTGGCAAAGGAAACGATGATCTCGTTGTAGCTGTCGTTATACTGCAATGCGACCTCGGCAACGGAGTTCTCGCGCTCGCCGGACATATAGATGACGTTTTCGTGTATGGGGGTCTTGCTGCGGTTTATATACTGCACGAACTCGCGGATGCCGCCCTCATAGCACATGGAGTCGAAGCGGTCCTTTTCTTCCTTTTCGGCGGCCTCCGGACGTTTGTCCTCGATGGATATATGCAGTCCCGCGTTGAGAAACGCCTGTTCGCGCATACGCGTGTGCAGCGTTTCATAGTCGTAAACGGTGTCCTCGAACATCTCGGGATCGGGCTTGAAGCGGACGGTCGTTCCGGTCCTGTCGGTTTTGCCGACTATCTTCATCTCCTGGGTTATGTTCCCGCGGGAGAACTTCATCTCATATATGTTCCCGTTTTTGTGGACCCGTACCTCCAGCCACTCGGAGAGGGCGTTGACGACGGAAGCGCCGACGCCGTGCAGACCGCCGGAGACCTTGTAGCCGCCTCCGCCGAACTTGCCGCCCGCGTGCAGAACGGTGTAAACGACCTCCAGAGCGGGCTTTCCGGTCTGCTCCTGTATGTCAACGGGAATACCGCGCCCGTTATCGGCAACGCATATAACGTCTCCCGGCTCTATGACCACCTCGATCTTCGTGCAGTAGCCCGCCAGAGCCTCGTCGATGGCGTTGTCCACTATCTCGTATACAAGGTGGTGCAGACCGCTGGAGCTGGTCGAGCCGATGTACATACCCGGCCTTTTGCGGACTGCCTCCAGCCCCTCGAGCACCTGTATCTGTGACGCATCGTATTCCTGTGTTATCTTGTCGGTTATCTCGGACATGTTTATCTCCCTTCCGGGTGTTTTAATAATAAATTACTTTTCTTATTTTTTTTAGTTATACTCAGTCTTTTTCTTCTATTTTTGTCTTTTAGCTCAACCGAGCTTGGTTTCCTTCGGAGAGGTACTTTTCTTGCTTGTGCAAGAAAAGTGACCCCCTGCGGAGCAGACGCACGCTGGATGCTATCCAGATTAAAGATAAAAAGGAAAAAGGTAAAAATAATTGAAATAAATAAAAAGTTACCCCTACTCTACCCCTATTCCCTCGCTTCTTTTAAGAAGCGTCGAGCTCATAAGCTGGGAAAGATAAACCGTCTGTTTATCCCTGTCCCCGCAGATCACAAAGGATTTCGGAAGATCGTCCGAAACCGCGCAGACGCAGCCGCTTTTCTCGGCCCTGGACAGAAACTCCCGCGTTCTGAACGACTGCGAGCTGATGTCAAGGTCAAAAACGCCGATGATCTCGTCGCCGGGCACGACCACGTTGTTTCCAAGATGAAGATACATTCCGCTTTCTCCTTTATCTGATGACGCCGCCGCTGACGGAAAGCACCTTTCCGCCGGTGCGCTTTGCTATGCCCTCGTCCTCGCAGCAGGTGATGAGGGTCTGTCCGCCGCCGATGCGGTTGAGGACAAATTCCTGCCTTCCGGCGTCAAGCTCGGAAAGAACATCGTCGAGAAGCAGTATCGGATATTCTCCGGTCTGATCAAGATGTATCTCCCGCTCGGCAAGCTTGAGCGAAAGCGCCGCCGTGCGCGTCTGTCCCTGACTGGCGAAGGAACGCGCCGACCGGCCGTTTATGCTGATGTCTATATCGTCCTTGTGTATTCCCGTCAGACACATGCCGCTTTCAAGCTCTGCCTGCCGGTGAGTCTTCTGGTGCTCGTATATCC
>CAKSXP010000281.1 GCA_934515035.1 uncultured Oscillospiraceae bacterium | reverse complement strand
GCTCCGCAGGGGGATTTTCTTTAACTTTTTACTTCTATTTTTTCTTTCAGCTTTACTAAGCCTTGTTTCCTTTGGAGAGGTACTTTTCTTGCACGAGCAAGAAAAGTTACCCCCTGCGGAGCAGACGCACGCTGGATGCCATCCAGATTAAAGATAGAAAGAAAAGCGAGCAAGAAAAGCGCCTCTCCGAAGCAAACCTACGCCCGGTATCGCTAAAGATAAAAATAGAAAAACACCGCTGCCTGCAAGGCAAAAATAACCGGCAGCCCTATGGTAAATTTCCTGTGCCGCGTCTTGTGCCGGAACACCTGCATACCCGCCATCGCGCCGACGCTCCCGCCGAGGACGGCAGAGAGGATGAGCGTTCTCTCCGGTATGCGCCATGCGCCCTTTTTTGCCCTGGCCTTGTCCGCGCCGAAAAGCACAAACGAAAACAGGTTGATAAAAACGATCCAGTATATCAGGTAATTCATGCCCATCCCTTCTTTTTGCGCCGCGGCTTCCGCCTGTTCTGTTCCGCCGCCGCGGCGGGCTTTTTCGCTCCGTTTCCGCCGGGTCTGCCGCCTCCGTTCCCGCGCCGGGGCTCGTCCGGGCGGACGAGGCAGTCCTTGCCGTAGCCTATCAGATCCTCGCGCCCCGCCTCGCGCAGAGCCTCGATCACGAGACGGCGCTTGTCCGGGCGCTTCCACTGGAGCAGCGCACGCTGCATCGCCTTTTCATGCGGCGTTTTCGCAACATATACCGGCTCCATCGTGCGCGGGTCCAGCCCGGTGTAATACATGCAGGTCGAGATCGTGCCCGGCGTGGGATAGAAATCCTGCACCTGTTCGGGCTGACGGCCGCGTTTTTGCAGGTATTCCGCCAGCGCCACCGCGTCCCGGAGCGTGCTGCCCGGGTGCGACGACATGAGGTAAGGAACGATATACTGCTCCTTTTCATACCGCTGGTTCAGCCGGCGGTATCTGTCCATAAACTTCTCATAAACTCCGATATGCGGCTTGCCCATATAGTCGAGCACGCTGTCGATGCAATGCTCGGGCGCGACCTTGAGCTGGCCGGAGATGTGATATTTGACAAGCTCGGAGAAAAACTCGCTGTTTTTATCCTCGAGCATATAATCATAGCGTATGCCGCTGCGCACGAACACCTTCTTGACGCCGGGTATAGCGCGAAGCTTTCGCAGCAGCGCCAGATAGTCGGAGTGGTCGGCGTCCAGATTGCGGCAGGGCTCGGGCGCGAGACAGCGCCTGCCCGCGCACATCCCGTTCTTCTCCTGCTGCTTGCAGGACAGGTGGCGGAAGTTTGCCGTCGGCCCGCCGACATCGGAAACATAGCCCTTCCACAGCGGGTGCCGGGTCATCGCCTCGACCTCTTTGATGACGCTCTCGTGGCTCCGGCTCGTGACGGCTCTGCCCTGGTGGAAGGCCAGCGCGCAGAAGTTGCAGCCGCCGAAGCAGCCGCGGTTATGTATAACAGAAAAGCGCACCTCCTCTATCGCCGGAACGCCGCCCATCCGGTCATACATCGGGTGCACCTCGCGCGTATAGGGCAGCGCGGCAACTGCGTCCAGCTCTTCCGTCGTGAGCGGATGCGCGGGGGGATTGACGACAAGCAGCCGGTCTCCGTGCGGCTGGATGAGCGTTCTGCCGCGCACGGCATCGTGCTCGTCATATTCGGCCCTTGTCGCAACGGCATAGGCCCGCTTGTCCTGCTTCACCTCGTCGAACGACGGCAGCATGACCGCGCCCTCGCGTTCGAACCCGGCGCGCGCGATAAACGCAGTGCCGCGGATGTCCGTCATTTCGGATACCGGCATCTTCTTTTTCAGCCGCCGCGCGATCTCCCGCGAGGCATATTCTCCCATCCCGTAGGTCAGCAGATCTGCCTTCGCGTCGAAAAGTATGCTGCGGCGCACCTTGTCGTCCCAGTAATCATAGTGAGCGAAGCGGCGCAGGCTCGCCTCCAGTCCGCCGATCACGATCGGCATGTCGCTGCCGAAGGCCTCCCGCGCACGGTTGGCATAGACGATAGTCGCCCGGTCGGGACGCAGACCCATTTTCTTTCCGGGCGAATAGAAATCCTCGCTCCGGCGCTTTTTTGCCGCGGTATAGTGCGCAACCATCGAGTCAAGATTGCCGCCGCCGATCATGACGCCGAGGCGGGGCCGTCCCATCGCAAGAAAGGCCTCTGTCGAATGCCAGTCCGGCTGCGCCAGCACTGCGACACGGAAGCCCTCGTTCTCGAGCACGCGGGCAATGACCGTCGGCCCGAAGCTCGGATGATCGACATAAGCGTCTCCGGTGACGATGAGAAAATCGTACCACCACCAGCCGCGGTCGTTCATATCCTGTTTTGAAACCGGCAGGAAGTCGGCAAGATCCATTTTCATTCTCCTTTTTCTTTCTTCTGCCTTACCAGGCGCGGGGCTGCTCCGCAGGGGCGCTTTTCTTGCTCACTAAGTTCTATTTTTATCTTTAGCTTTACCAAGCTTGGTTTCCTTCGGAGAGGTACTTTTCTTGCTCCTGCAAGAAAAGTACCCAAAAGAACAGGCTTAAGAGGGGCTTTTGCAAGCCGCCCCTCTTAAGAATCACCCTCCTAAGGAATAGCCTGTTA
>CAKSXP010000280.1 GCA_934515035.1 uncultured Oscillospiraceae bacterium | reverse complement strand
CGTTGCTCCGATCATATCCCGGCGCGCGGCGGATATGATGGCGTTCATCTCCGCGTGGACGCTGCGGCAGAGCTCATAGCGCTCGCCGGAGGGTATGCCCAGATGCTCGCGCTCGCAGAAGCCGAGGTCGGAGCAGTTTTTTCTTCCGCGCGGAGCGCCGTTATAGCCCGTGGAGAGTATCTCGTCGTTTCGGACGATTATCGCGCCGTAGCAGCGGCGCAGGCAGGTCGAACGCTCGAGGACGGAATCTGCGATGTCGAGATAGTAGTTTTCCTTGCTTGTGCGTCTGTCCATTATCCGTACCTCCTCAGAAAACGACGACCGTTGTGCCCGTCGGGATGTTGTCGTATATCCACTGGACGTCCTCGTCGTACATGCGGATGCAGCCGTGGCTGACGGGGAAGCCGATGCTCGGATCCGTCAGATAGCTGTGGGTGGGATCGTACAGACGGGAGTGGAAGGCGTAGCCGCTGCCCGTTTTGAAGTTGACGACGGGGCGGCAGTTATAGGTCGAGGTGGTCCAGCCGGGGGCATAGCGTCCGAACACGGTGAAGGTCCCGCGCGGGGTGCAGTCTCCGGCGCCGGAGCCGCAGAGATATTCGTGTATCAGCGTCCAGTTGCCCTTTGAGCCCTCGAAGATATTGACGCGCTGATATGTAAGATTGACCCAGATTATATATTTCGAGGTGCTGGAATAGCCCTTGGCATTCATCCAGATCGTCTTGGTCTGCTGGTCATAGTCGTTGTCGAGCGCCCACTGGAGAGTGTAGTTTCCGGCATAGCGCGAGGTAACGGTCGAGAGCACACGGTTGACCTCGTAGCGCTCGAACCACGCTTCGTCGTGGTTTTCGACCTCGATAACGGCGGAGGCGGACAGCTGCTGCACCTCGCCGATCTCCGTGGTATTGTCGAGGACGTATTTAAGCTCGCTGGATGCGGCCATATCGCGTGTGTAATTGAAGTTATAGGTTATCGTGCTGGTGCCGCCCTCGGTAACGGTAACGGCCCCGGTGCTGAGCACCTTGCCGTCGAGATACCATGTGCCGGTGCAGGCAACGTCCTTTCGGACGTTTCCAAAGGTGACGGTCGCCTTGAGCGTTTCGCCGGCGGGCAGAAACTCAGGGCAGTCGAGCACGAGGCTGACGTCGCGTATGCCGGGGTCGCGGTCATCGACAAAATTGCCGTAGGTCAGCTTGACGTCAGCGTCCAGCGCCTCGAGCGTATAAGTTTCGGCATAGCCGGAGCCCTTTACAACGACGCCGGAGCCGGAAACGATAAGGTCGGTGACATTGCCGTTCACGATAACGGTGTTGCCCTCGCCGCCGACGCGCAGAGTCCCGACCGAGATGCCCGGATTGACCGTTACGGTGTTGCCGCTTCCGGAGACGAGAACGCTCTCCGCAGAGCCGCAGATATAAACGCTGCGGCCGCAGCCGATCGTCTCGGCGGTTTTAAGATTGCCGCCCAGGTTTATGACGCCGCTGCCGTCGCCGACTGCGACGGTCTGTATGTCGGATGCGGAGTCAACGGTATAGGCGAGGTTTCCGCTGTTATTTGCTATGACAAGGCGCTCAATGCGGTTGCCGTAGAAGCTGGATACGCCGATCTGCTCTGAACGTATCGTGAGACGCGGCGCGGTAACGCTGCGCAGGGTCACAAAGTCCGCGTTCGCCGCGAGCCACACGCTGCCGGTGAAGCGGGTGCCGTTAAGCTCCGCGTTTCCGGAGAGCACCGCGCTTCCGGTTATGCTTCCGGCACGGTCCGCGCTGACGAAGTTTTCGGCCACGCGGTAAAGAACGGTGACAAACTCGGCGCGGGTTATGCCGCTTGAGAGCTGGAGCGAGCGGTTATAGCCCTGTATGTATCCGGCCTCGACAAGGGAGGCGATGATGCGGACATCCTCACCGCCGAGGGCGGAGAAATCGGAGTATGCCGCGGCAGCCGTATAGTCGGGCTCCGCCCTGGAGAGCTGGAACGCGCGCGAAAGCATCTTGAATGCCTCCAGACGGGTCATCGCGGCGTTGAGGTCGCCGGTATTTTCGCTTATCAGGCCGAGATGCAGAGCCTGTCCCGCGGCTTCGGCATACCATTCGTTTCCGGAGAGACCCAGCCCGGCGACGCTGTCGCCCTTTTCGGCGGCAAGTACGCGGCAGAGTATGGTTATCATCTGGGCCACGGTGATGCGGGCGTCGGGGCGTATCGTGGAATCCTCGAAGCCCTTGAGAAGTCCGTCCGAATATGCCTTTTCCATCGTTTTTTCCGCCCAGTGGCCGGATATGTCCTTAAACCCGGAAAAGTCCGCGAACGAGCCCCCGGCGCAGCCAAGAACGAGCGAAACCGCTATGATGAGGGATAAAAGCTTTTTTTTCATGGTTTTCTCCTGCATATTGTGGTTAAATTTTGCTATTACATAAATATATCTTAATATATACTTTGGCGTCAACAACAATATGAAAACAAAGTTGCCGGCCGCGAAAACAAAGCGGCGTGACCCCCTCCGGTCACGCCGCCGCTTTGCGTTTGCTGAAATTTTTAAGCGCCTTTTTCACCGCGCCGATCACCGCGGCGAGAAGCACGCTCACTATGGTAACCGCCGCAAAGAGCAGCAGCATCCCCGACAT
>CAKSXP010000279.1 GCA_934515035.1 uncultured Oscillospiraceae bacterium | reverse complement strand
GGGTTCAATACTCCGGAACAGTGCGAGGAGGCTATCGCCTCCGGCAAAGCAGATCTGGTCTGCATGGGCCGTCAGCACCTGGCTGATCCGCATTTCGCCGAAAAGGCGGAAAAGGGAGAAGCCGACGAGATCAATACCTGTATTCGCTGCATGTGCTGCCACAACGCTCCCGTGCCGCCTACATACTGCAACTGCACGGTAAACCCCGTCGGCAACAAGGAATACGTCTTCAACCCCGCAGTAACGCGCGGCGGCAAAAAGGTGCTTGTCATAGGCGGAGGTATAGGAGGTCTGTCAGCCGCCAATCGGGCATATGATAAGGGGCACGATGTTGTTCTGGTTGAAAAAACGGACAGACTGGGCGGTGCGCTGAGCTTTACCGACGTTGATGTATACAAGGGGGACCTGAAGCATTTCCGTGATAATATGATAAGCCGTACACAGCGCAAGAACATTGATATACGGCTGAATACAGAGGCTACGGCAGAGCTTATCGAGAGGGAAAAGCCGGATCTTGTTATCTGCGCGATAGGCGCGGAGCGCGCGGTGCCGCCCATCAAAGGCATCGAAAAGGCGGTTCATGCAATAGACGCATATGGCAGCATGAAGGACAGCCTTGGCGATAATATCGTTATTGTCGGCGGCGGATTGATCGGATGCGAGCTTGCCATGCACCTGTCCACGCTGGGCAAAAAGCTGACGATAATTGAAATGCAGCACGAGCTTGCCCCGGAGGGCTATCGCCTTCACAGACAGTGGCTCCTCCAGCGGCTGGAGCTTGTCGCCGACTGCCACACCGATACACGCTGTCTCGAATTCCGCGACGATGGAGTGCTTGCCATGAACGCGAAGGGTGAAGAGGTGTTCTTCAGAGCGGACACCGTCCTGTATGCGCTTGGAATGAAATCAAGAGCAGCAGAAGCAGAGGCGCTCAGACAGGCAAAATGCAGGGCTTTCGTCTCTATCGGCGACTGCAAGCGTCCCGCAAAGGTCAAGGAAGCCGTGCACGAAGGCTTTTTCGCTGCGGATAACTTGAAATGACAACAGGCTTCTTCCGTTTAAATTGATTCAGTTTTTGGATTGATTAGGGAATACAGTTGTGCTATACTGTTGTACAATGCAAATCCGAAAGGAGATGACACCATGAAAATCGTTGTATTATGTGGTGGTCTTTCAAATGAACGCGATGTTTCGATAAGCACCGGGACCGGTGTTGTTAACGCGCTGCGCGCCAGAGGGCATAAAGCGGTGCTGATAGATCTCTTCTTCGGCTATCAGGGAGAGTACAGCGATCCCGAGGAGATCTTTGACCTTAACTGGGATGAGCTCACCTATTCGGTCGGCGAGACCGAGCCGGATCTTGAGAAAGTCAAAGCAAGCCGCAAACAGGATAACGACAGTCTCATAGGGGATAATGTCATTGAGATCTGCCGCTGCGCTGATATGACCTTCCTTGCGCTGCACGGGGATGTCGGCGAAAACGGGGAGCTTCAGGCTGCGTTTGATATTGCCGGAGTCAAATATACCGGAAGCGGATATCTCGGCAGCGCGATCGCCATGAACAAGTCTCTGTCCAAAAAGCTTTTCCTGCAAGACGGGATACCAACGCCGCCGAGCATAGTCGTAAATCGCGGAGAAAGCGTTGAGAGTACGGTCGGCTATCCCTGCGTTGTAAAGCCCTGTTCCGGCGGTTCCAGCGTCGGTACCTCGATCGTTCATTCACAGGATGAGTTTGCCGCGGCTCTTGAACTGGCGTTCAGGTATGAGGACAGCGTCCTTGTCGAAAAGTATGTTTCCGGACGCGAGCTGACTGTCGGCGTTATAGAAGGAAAAGCCATGCCGGTCAGAGAGATTATCGTGAAGAACGGCTTTTATGACTATAAAAACAAATATCAGGCCGGAGCAACGGAAGAAATATGCCCGGCGCAAATAACTCCCGAGCAGACAGATAAGGTCCAGCGTCTTGCCGAACAGGCCATGAAGTGCCTAATGGTAGACTGCTATTGCAGGGTCGATTTCCTCGTGGACAGCCAGGATGGAGAGATGTACTGCATCGAGGCAAACACACTCCCGGGAATGACCCCCACGAGCCTCATTCCGCAGATGGCCGCCGCGGAGGGAATGAGCTTCGGGGAACTCTGTGAAAAGCTCATTGAAGTATCGATGAAAAAGTATGAATGAGGAGGCATTCTTTCATTGAAAGGAATGACCATTGAAAAAATCGCCAGGGCCTGCGGCGGCGAAATGATCGGCTGCTGTGATATGCACGGCGTCGGTATCAATGCCGTCGTCACGGACAGCCGCGAGGTAAAGCCCGGCTGCCTGTTCATAGCGCTCAAGGGCGAAAACAGCGACGGACACCGGTATATCAACCAGGCCTTTGATAACGGCGCATTCTGCTGTGTCTCTGAACAGCGCATTGAAGACGCAAAGGGGATATATATCCTTGTTGAGTCTACTTACAAAGCCGTTGAGAAGATAGCGGAGTATTATCGCACCCAGCTGGATATACCTGTCATAGGCATTACGGGCAGTGTCGGGAAGACGACCGCGAAGGAGATGGTCGCTTCCGTCCTGTCGCAGAAGTTCAATGTTCTCAAGACTGAGAAAAACAATAACAACAACCTCGGCGTACCTCTCACTA
>CAKSXP010000278.1 GCA_934515035.1 uncultured Oscillospiraceae bacterium | reverse complement strand
CGCATCCGCCCGCTTATCCAGCCTCCACACCCCCGTCGAAACCGGTACGGCCCCGTGTTGATATTTTGGCTGAGAACGCCGTCAGGTCCTGGTCATTTTGATAACAAGACCCTGAGGCAGAATTTTTGCGACTATTCGGAAGAACTTGTAGAAAGCCTTGGGCGTGTAATTGAATTTGCCCCGTTTTGCCGCCGAATATGTACCCCTGACGACCTTTTCGGGGTCGCAATAGGGAAGAATGTCAAAGGTTTTTGAGTTGCCCTTGATACCGCCGAGAGAGATGAACTCCGTATCCATCGGGCCGGGACAGACGACGGTGACGCCGATGCCCTTTGGCTTCAGCTCATCGCTTATGCCGCGGGAAAACGCGGAGACATATGCTTTGCCCGCGCTGTAAACCGTCATTCTGGGGTTGGGGCAGAACGAGGCGATGGAGCTTACGTTGATGATGCGCGCGCCGCGGCTCATATATGGGATGACGGTGTTTGTGACGGCGGTGAGCGCGCGGATGTTGAGATCGACCATCCGGGTCTGCTTATCTGTGTCAAGCTCGCCTAGGTTGCCAAGATAGCCGCAGCCGGCATTATTGACGAGCAGGCGGACATCGGGCTTTTTGCTGCGAAGCTCCGCTTCCAGCGCGGCAAAGCTCTCTTCGCTGCACAGGTCCAGCGGAAGGATGTTTATCTCCAGCCGTTCCGCGAGTCCGGAGACGGCAGCCTCCAGACGCTCGCGGCGGCGGGCGATGACCCACAGAGATCCGATCTCGGGGTAATTATCGCACAGCTGGCGGACAAACTCAAGACCGAGACCGGTCGAAGCTCCGGTTATTATTGCGGTTTTCATGGGCCTGTCCTCCATTCACTGTAAAAGTTATGCCTTGACGGGTTCGGGATAATCAACGCCGAAGGTCTCTACGGTGACGGTCTTCATGCGCTGAGGCTCAATGGGACGGTCGTTGCGGTCGGTGCGTGCCGTTGCGATGGTGTCCACAACATCCATTCCCTCGATGACCTTGCCGAAAGCGGCGTACTGTCCGTCGAGGTGGGGAGAGTTTCTGTGCATGATGAAGAACTGGCTTCCTGCGGAGTTGGGCATCATGGTGCGGGCCATGGAGAGAACGCCGCGGTCGTGCTTGAGCTCGTTTTTAAAGCCGTTGGCGCTGAACTCGCCGCGGATGGAGTAGCCGGGGCCGCCCATGCCGGTGCCCTGAGGGCAGCCGCCCTGGATCATAAAGTCCTGGATGCAGCGATGGAAGATGATGCCGTTGTAGTATCCCTTTTTGACGAGAGAGATGAAGTTGTTGACGCTATTGGGAGCGACATCGGGATAAAGCTCGGCTTTGATAATGCCGCCGTTTTCCATTTCGATGGTCACGATGGGATTCTTGACTTCAGACATTATAAGTGGTTCCTTTCAAAATTTTATCTCATTTTCAGTGCGCGCTCGATCTCGCGGTTCGCGTCCTTTTTTGCCGCGCTGTCGCGCTTGTCGTGCAGCTGCTTGCCCTTGCACAGACCGATCTCGAGCTTGACGCGGCTGTCTTTGAAGTAGACGGACAGCGGCACGAGCGTTATGCCGTCCTGCATGACGCGGGCGTTGAGCTTGAGTATTTCCCGCTTGTGCATGAGCAGACGGCGGTCGCGGTCCGGGTCGCGGTTAAAAATGTTTCCCTTTTCGTAGGGGCTGATGTGCATGCCGCGGACGAATATTTCGCCGTTTTTGACATAGCAGTAGGAATCCTTGAGATTGAGATTGCCGCCGCGGATGGATTTGACCTCCGTTCCGAAGAGTTCAATGCCGGCCTCATAGCGGTCGAGCACGAAATATTCGTGAAAAGCCTTTCTGTTCGAGGCGATCTGTTTGACGCCGGTGGCCTTTGGCATATGAACATCTCCTTTCTTTCGGCGGTAGAATATAAGTATAACACAAATGTCAAGAGGGTAAAAGAGAAAAACAGCGGTGCTCGGATCAAAAAAACCGGCGCCGCTGTTTCTGCTGTCATGTTACTTTGTTTTCCGGACGGGGATCCAGATCTCGGAATGGTAGTTCTCATCCATTGTTCCGTTCGGATACTTATCCGGCGCGTCATAGACCTCTATGCAGTATCCCGCTGCAAACTCATATTCTCTGAGCGCCGGGAGCCACTCGGAGAATATCTTTGTGTTTACGTCCTGAAGCGCCGCCGGCAAAGGGCCGTCACAGGAGAATACCGCCCAGGTAAATGCCGGTATCGTTCGGGTGGTGAAGCCTTCCGGGATCTCCGCCGCCGGATCATAAAGATCCGCTATCAGGTATTCAAAGCTGTCCTGCCCCATGCTTTCGTCGATGTTTATCCCGTAGGCACCGCAGACATATTTTCCGTTGCCCTTTTCAAAATGCTCCTTCCAGAACGCCGGGATCTCCGCCTTGCAGGTTTCATAATCGAAACGTTTTGCTGCGCCAAGCACGGTGAAGCAGTCCTTTTCCACGATCCTGTAATCCATAAGATAACCGCCTTTCAAAGAGATTTCCAATTTCAGCGGCGCGAAGGTTTTTAGCATCACGCTATCCCTGCGCACCATGGCGGGCGATACTCCGTGGAACCTTGTGAACGCTTTTGTAAAGCTGTCGGGGGATTCATATCCATACTTCATTGCAATGTCGATGACCTTTTGATCTGTCGTGGCAAGCTCGCCGCCGGCC
>CAKSXP010000277.1 GCA_934515035.1 uncultured Oscillospiraceae bacterium | reverse complement strand
CCGCGGCTGAAGCTCATAGCGTCGCTCGTTCCAGCCGGCTCCGTTCCGGTCGACGTTGGGACCGACCACGGCTATATTCCCGCGTGGCTTCTTAAAAACGGAGTCGTCTCCCGCTGCCTGGCGACGGACATAAACAAAGGCCCGCTTGCTTCTGCGGAGAGAACACTGACGGACGCGGGTATTCGCGACAGGTGCGAACTGATATTGTGCGACGGGCTTGCAGGCTGTGCTGAAGGCTGCGCCGATGTTGTTATCGCGGCCGGAATGGGCGGCGACAACATATCCGGCATACTGGAAAGAGCGCCCTGGGTGAAAAAATGCAGGCTGCTGATACTACAGCCGATGAGCAAAGCCGAAAGACTGCGCTCGTGGCTTTGCGCGAACGGATATGAAATATCCGGGGAGAGACTTGTAAAGGACAGCGGCAAGGTATATCCCGTTATCTGTGCGCAGAGAGCGGAGAAGAACTTTTCGCTTACGGAGGCCGAAAAGCACACAGGAGTGCTGGAGCTTGTTTCAAAGGAACCTCTTTTTGAGGCATTTCTGAATGAGCTCATAACAAAATATGAAAGAGCGGTTGCCTCGCAGCGGACGGCCGGAACGGTATCTGCGCATCTGAACGAGATGCAGGAGCTGCTCGAGGCTTTCAAAAAAATAAGGGAGGAGAACTTCGCATGACGACCGTAAAGGATTTTGACGCTTTTTTTGCCTCGCGTCTGCCGTATGAAATGAAAGAAGATTTTGACAATGTCGGACTTCTTGTCGGCATGAACGATAGGGAGGTAAAAAAAGTCCTTATAGCGCTGGACATAACGAGCTGGACGATCGAAGAAGCGGCAAAGTTTGGAGCGCAGCTGATAATATCGCATCATCCGCTCTTTTTCGGGCTGAAAAGGATAACGGATTCCGAACCGGTCGGAAAGTCGGTCATTTCGCTCATCTCATCTGGTATCTCCGCAATATGCCTGCACACAAATCTTGACTCCGCGGCGGGCGGCGTAAATGATGCGCTTATCGAAGTGACCGGAGCCGTGTGCAAGGGAATACTCGGAGAGACCCACGGGTCCGGGCAGGACGCATATGGTATTGGGCGCTATGGAATACTGCCGGAGGCTGAAACGATGCCCTCGTTTGCCGCAAGATTGAAGCGCCTGCTCAATTGCAGCGGGCTTCGCTATCATGACGCGGGCAGAAAAGTTTCGCATATTGCCGTCTGCGGAGGTTCGGGCGGAGAGTTTCTGGAGAAGGCCGTGTCGCTGGGGTGTGATACCTATATCACTGCCGACATAAAATATGACAGGTTTCTGACGGCCAGGGAGCTTGGCATAAATCTTATTGACGCGGATCATTTCTGCACGGAAAACGTAGTTGTGCCGGTACTTGAGAGACTCGTCCGCGAAAACTTTCCGGATGTAGAGACCAGAATATCCAAAACGCACACGCAGACCGCGAAATTTTTGGCCTGATATGATCATATTCCCCCTTATCTTCTGCATATCGGTGGGCTTATCCACATATAAATCAAGCAGAAATGATAAGGGGGAATATGCATGCCCGACAACAGTATATATGAAGACATTGCCCGGCGAACAGGCGGTGATATTTATCTGGGAGTGGTAGGACCCGTAAGGACCGGAAAATCCACGTTTATTAAACGCTTTATGGAGACTATGGTCATCCCGAACATAGAGAATGTTTACGTCCGTGAGAGGGCGCGCGATGAACTGCCGCAGAGCGGCTCCGGCAAAACGATAACCACCGCGGAACCGAAATTCGTTCCGGAGGAGGCCGTTACGATCTCCATAGAAGATGGGATATCCTTCTCGGTCAGATTGGTGGACTGCGTCGGATATATGGTCAAGGGTGCGCTTGGCCAGTTCGAGGACGGCGCGGAGAGAAACGTAACAACACCGTGGTATGATGTTGAGATACCTCTGACCCAGGCGGCGGAAGAGGGGACTCACAGAGTCATATGCGATCACTCGACGGTAGGGATCGTGATAACAACGGACGGAAGCATCTGCGGAATACCCAGAGAGGACTATCTTGAAGCGGAAAGCAGGGTAATAAACGAGCTCCGAAGCATTGGCAAACCCTTTGTCGTCGTTCTCAACTCCGCGGATCCGGAGTCGGCAGAGGCGCAGTCGGTGCTCATGGAGATCAGGGAGAGATATGGTGTCAGCTGCGTTTGCGTCAACTGCCTTGAGCTTGGCCGGAATGAGGTCGAAATGCTGATCTCCGCTGCGCTGAACGAGTTTCCGATAAGCGAGATCGGCATCTATCTTCCGTCCTGGCTGGAGGCTCTGGATGCCAGGATCGGGATAAAGTCGGCGCTTTATACCGAGATACTGCAAAAAATGGGCAGTCTGAAAAAGCTTCGCCAGGCGTCTGGCGCTGTGACGTCTTTGGCAGAGTCGGAACTCATAAGCAGGGCGCTGCTGACGGATATATCAGCCGGCACAGGCAGTATAAGCGTCCGGATAGAGCTGCCGGAGGCGCTGTATTATGAGACGATAAGCACCGAAACCGGCTTTGAGATAAGAAACGATGCGGAACTCATGGCGATACTGATCGAGATGGGCAGAATAAAACGGGAATACACAAAGATCGAATCCGCGCTTCGGGAAGTCCGCGAAACTGGTTACGGCGTGGTAATGCCCGGCAGCGAGGACATGAGGCTGGAGGAGCC
>CAKSXP010000276.1 GCA_934515035.1 uncultured Oscillospiraceae bacterium | reverse complement strand
AGGATGGACAACACCACGCACATCAGGATAATCACCAGAAAAACGGGCGTCTCCTTTGCGTGCAGAAACCTTTTGATAGATAAATTTTTATTGACAGCTGTTTCGTTTGCCTGCTTCACGTTTCCTTCCTCCTACACCGAAGCTAACCGCATCACGGCTTCTTCTGTCATCTCATCGGCACTCAATTCGCCGGTTACTCTGCCCTCTGCCATGACGACAACCCGATCGCAGATGCCCAAAACCTCAGGCAGATCAGACGAAATGACAATCACGCCTACGCCGTCCTCGCAAAGCTGCCGCAAAATGCGGTAGATCTCAAGACGGACGCCTACGTCAATACCGCGGGTTGGCTCGTCAATAATCAGAACCTTCGGATCCACTGTCAGCCACTTGGCAAACAGCACCTTCTGCTGATTGCCGCCGCTCAGTGCCGAGCAGAGCTGTTCCAGAGAAAAGACCTTGATCTTGATTTTTTCCACATACGCCTGGGCAAGAGAATCCTCCTTGGCCCGGCTGAGGGCAAAGCCGTTTTTAAGCTGATCCAGACAGGTTGCCGCAATATTCTGGCGGATGTTGTAATCCAGGAACAGGCCGTCTTCCTTCCGGTTTTCCGTAATATAGACAATGCCGCGGTCAATGGACTCCCGATAATTGCGGATCTTCAGCGCTTCGCCCTTGAATGTCAGGCTGCCGTCGGTCTTGCGGTCAATGCCGCAGAGGGCACGGGCCATTTCGCTGCGCCCGGCGCCCACCAGACCGGAAAAGCCAAGGATTTCACCGCGCCGCAGCTGGAAGCTGACGTTCTGGAACATATCACCGGAATAGTTTTCGGCCTCAAGGATTACGTCTTCAGAGATTTTCTTTGCTTTTTCCGGATAAATACTTTCCAGTTTTCTGCCCACCATCATGGACACCAGATCATCTGTTGTGATGTTGGTGATGGAATCCGTACCGATATACTGTCCGTCGCGGAATACGGTAACATGGTCACAGATGTCCATGATTTCAGACAGGCGGTGACTGATGTACAGGATGCTGATTCCCTGGCTTTTCAGGTGGCGGATTGTCTTAAAAAGTTCAGCCGTTTCCACCTCTGTCAAAGAGGAGGTTGGCTCGTCCAGAATCAGAAGCTTGCAGTTCATGGAAAGCGCCTTCACGATTTCAACGATCTGCTGCTCGGCTATGGACAAATCCTGCACTTTTTTTCTGGGGTCGATGGTGCTGTTCATGCTTTTCAGCAGGTCAGCACTCTCGGCCTCCATCTTCTTATAATCAACCATGCCGCCCTTTTTGGGTGCCCGGCCCAGAAAGATATTCTCTGCCACGGAAACATGGGGGCAAAGGTTGATTTCCTGATGAACAATTGCGATTCCGCGTTTTTGCGCATCAATGGTATGTGCAAACTGCACCGTTTCCCCTTCAAAGGTGATGGTGCCATCCGTCTGCGGAAAGACGCCGGCGATGATATTCATCAGCGTAGACTTGCCTGCGCCGTTTTCACCGATGACCGCGTGCACCTGCCCGTATTCCACCACTAACTGCACATGATCCAGCGCTCTGGTTCCGGGAAAGTCCTTAACGATCCCATCAAGCTTTAATAATATCTCAGCCATATTTTTCTCCCGGATTCGACAGCCGACCTGCGGCCTTATTCAAAGGAGATCTGAATCTTCACGTTGGTGCCTTCGGCGTCATCCGCCAGTTCGTCAAAAGCCTTCTGGGTATCCTCAACGCCCACGACCTTGGTAACGGCTTTCTCAACGGGGATCCGTCCCTGTTCCACCAGCGCGATGCTCTGCTCGAAGTCGTAGGTGTTGAAGCACCACAGACCCACGGCATTATAATCACGGTAGGCAAAGTCAAACATGGGCAGCGTTACCTCGCCCACAGGCAGGCCGCTCTGGACGTAAGTGCCGCGCTTGCGCAGGGAGGCAAAGCAGTCCTTCATGGCGCTGTTGTTGCCGGAGCAGTCAATGGCGATATCCACGCCGTACTCCGTGCGCTTCATAATCTCCTGGGGAACGCTGACCTCGGCGGGGTTGAACACCTCGGTGGCACCCCAGTCGGCGCAGCGCTGACGGCGGATCGGCTTCACTTCGCTCATATAGATCTCGGAAGCGCCGGCTGCCTTGGCGCCCAGCAGAGAAAGCACGGCGGTGGGGCCGGCACCGGTAATCAGCACCTTATCGCCGATCTGCATATTGCCGCGGCGGAGGCCGTACAGTGCCAGAGACAGCGGCTCAATGCAGGCGCCCTGCTCAAAGGTCACGTTATCAGGCAGCTTGCGGAGCTGATATTCCTTGACGTTGACATACTCGCCGAAGCCGCCGTAGGGCCACTGCAGGCCGGTGGCCGCAAACTGTTCGCATAGATGCTCCAGACCCATCCGGCAGTATTTGCACTTGCCGCAGTGCATCAGGGGCATAATGCACACCCGGTCGCCTACATGCCAGCGATTGTGATCCAGTTCGGAGCCAAGTTCTTCGATGACGCCGGAGAACTCATGACCCATAACCAGAGGGCCCATATGGCCGGTAAGGGGGTGGGGACGATCGAACCACAGAGTCTGGACACCGTAAACATACTCGTGCAGGTCAGTGCCGCAGATGCCGCATCTCTTGACCTTAATCAAAGCCTCGTCGGACTTGATCTTGGGCACATCGATTTCTTCAAAGCGGATGTCGCGTTTGCCATAGTAC
>CAKSXP010000275.1 GCA_934515035.1 uncultured Oscillospiraceae bacterium | reverse complement strand
AGCCGACGCAGAGATTTTGACAAGTGAGCTGAGCCATGAGCCTACCTCCTTAGTCCAATGCTTCTTTCAGCACGGAAAGGTTTTGCTCCATAATGGAGAGGTAGGTCGCACCATTTTTCACATCCTCGGATGTAGTAGCCTGCATGGAATCCATCGTCAGGATTGCCTGATTTTTTGTAGAAGTATTTTCTACAATGGTTTCAGCGATCTTATGCTGTGTGCCCTCAATGGTCAAAACGCAGGGCAGGTTCAGTTCGTCCACCTTACCAGCGAGGAAAGAGATCGTTTCAAAGCTGGCTTCGGTTTCAGCGGAGCAGCCCACAAAAGCGGCATAGTAGCTCAGACCGTAATCGTCCACCATGTAGCGGAACGGGAAACGGTCGCCAAACAGAACGGTCTTATAGGTCGCAGCATCCACGGCGGCCTGATAGTCAGCGTCAAGGGCAGACAGCTTTTTGATGTAAGCGGAGGTATTGGCAGCGTAGGCATTCTTATTGACGGGGTCGATCTGCTGCAATGCGCTGGAAATTGCGTCACAAAGCGTTTCGGCATTTCTCAGAGAGAGCCAAACGTGCTCGTCGCTTTCTTCTTCGTGGTCATGATCGTGACCCATGAGTTCGTCCAGAATTTCATCAACAGAAAGGCTGCTACCAACAAAAAACGGATTTGTCTTGGAATCCATCAATGCGTCAAAGCCGTCATCACCAAAGTAAATGTGGAAGTGTTCGGCCTCTCCCGGTTCATGGCCATGGTCGTTGAACTGAACATATTTCGGGGCATCGGAACTGCTCGTTTCAAACTGATAGCGAACGCTGCTGATTTCTCCTTCGTCGTTGAGCTTCGGCTGATAACCGGCATAGGTATATTCGGCAGAAGCAGTCTTACCGTCTGCATAGGTAAAGGTGATGGTGTTTCCGTCGATTTTAATATCCGTAGCATCACACTGCCAAGATGCCTTATATTTCTCCAGATAGTTTTCCTTTGTGGCAGAGCTATCTTCGTCCTCCTCCGCCTTATGCTCACAGAATTCGTCCAGATCTCCGTTCAACAAATAGGGATACAGAGATTTCCACTCACCAGCAAAATCAGAAAGCGTGCGATCCTCAATGTTGTCGGCAGTAATTTCTTCATCATGGCCGTGGTCGTGATCTTCCTCCTGCATACCTTCAACGGTTTCCTCCGCCTTCACGGAATCGCCCAATACTTCCAGCAGGTTGATGACCTTCATATCCTTGTTGGTCGCATTTTTCAAAGCGTCATCGACCCAGCCGTCAGACTCACCGCCGACATAGATAAACAGGTCGCAGTCGGAAATTTTGACAATATCATCAGCAGTTGGCTGATAGCTGTGCAGATCAACGCCGTTGTCCAGCAGCATGGTGATCTCAGCATTGTCGGCTTTGTCACCGAGAATTTCCTTGACCCAGTCATATTCGGGGAAAATCGTGGTGACAATGCTCAGTTTGTCAGTTTTGTTGGTATCATTCTGCTTTCCGCAGCCGGCGAGAACGCCGACCAGCATCACAAGCGCAAGCAGCAGCGCAGTTATTTTTTTCATAGGGATTGTTACCTCCAGATTATGATAAGAACTTAAAAATGGGCGCAAAAATACAAGGGTAACGACAACACCGCAAGAGCCTATCCGAAAATGGATAGACTTCACCCTTGTAAAAAGCTCTTATTTAATCTGAAAGTTTGACCTTGAGAGAAACCAGCGTAAAGGTGCGGGCAACTTCCGTGCAGGAGGGAATGATCCGGCACAGAATATATAGGATCGCCGCTGCGGTAGCTGCGGCGGAACCAGCAAGCCCAATGCTCTTGAGTAAGTTTTCGCAGACGTTGGTCTGATGGCAGATGGCACAGTCTACGCCTGTACAGTCATGGTCGGATTCCGCCGCGATATAGGCGACAGAGGACAGCATAACAAAGACCAGCACTACGGCCAGCAAGCCCGTCATAAAACGAAATTTCTTTGTCATGGCCTGTCCTCCTTTCTGATCGTTATTTTTCCTTGCAGTCCGAACAAGTCCCGTAGAGGATCGTGTCGGCTGTGTCTAACATAAACTGTTCGCTCTGCGCCAGATGCTTTGCAAGCAAAGCGGCGTTATCATCTGCCATGTGAAAGGTTTTGCCGCATTTGATACAGCTCATGTGCAGCGCACCTTTGCAGCTCTCGGCGTCAAGGTACTGATAGTAGACCTCGCGTGTACCGCTCTTACTGTTGCGGCGCACTTTTTCTTCTGCCTCCAACTGTGCAAGGTTGCGATACACGGCGCTCAGGCTGATTTTTTCATCTGACAGCGCATCCGCAATTTGCCGCGTGGACAACAGCTCGTCCGGGTGCTGGCTCAAATAGGCAAGCAGAACTTTCCGCTGCCGTGTGCTGTAGCTCGGCAAGTCACCACGCCTCCAATTTGCATTTCATTCGCAGAATATTGTACGGCGAGAACGCAAGAAAGTCAATATGCGATTTGTTCGCAAATTGCAAATTTTCAATGAACGCAGCAACCTCGATAATCAAAAACACTTTTACTGTGGCCCAGTATGCTTGACTACATATTTTTGAACTACAACTTCTGAATGTACTATTGAAAATTCCGCTGCTATTGTGATATAATGTGTGTACACACATTCAAGATGTAAAGAGGAATCCCGATGCCAGACAACAGGAACCGCAAGCGACCGATACAGGTCAAATTC
>CAKSXP010000274.1 GCA_934515035.1 uncultured Oscillospiraceae bacterium | reverse complement strand
GGCGTCTCTCGCTACCGAGAGCTTCCTGTCCGCCGCTTCCTTCCAGGAGACCACCAAGGTGCTGACCGAGGCCGCGATCAAGGGCAAGGTCGACCACCTTGTCGGACTGAAGGAGAATGTCATAATAGGCAAGCTCATTCCCGCCGGAAGCGGACTTGAAATGTACCGCGACTTCCAGTCGGAGACTGATGAAAAGATCGATGCGTCCGAGGCCGACTATGTCGACTTGTCCGCTCTTGTCGGCAGGACTAACGCACTCTGATCCCAGCTGGAAATAACCATATGCAAATGTCTGCCTCTCCCGCCCGGCGGGGGAGGCAGATTAATGAAAAAACCTTGAAAAGTCTAGCTTTTTTTGTATAAAAAAATGTTGACTATTCCTGCGCCGCATGTTAAAATCATTATCCGTGTGGTATTCCTATGCCCATTTTACGGTTTTTACGGTATAATTAACACATTATCCCGCAAAAATAAATTTATACATTCGAAGAAAGGAGGAAACACATGCCTACTTTTAACCAGCTCGTAAGAAAGGGAAGGCAGCAGGCCACCTACAAGTCCGCTTCTCCTGCAATGCAGAAGGGTCTGAACACTCTGAAGAACAAGGAGACCGACCTGTCCTCGCCTCAGAAGCGCGGCGTCTGCACTGCGGTTCGTACCTCGACTCCTAAGAAGCCGAACTCCGCTCTGCGTAAGATCGCCCGTGTCCGCCTTACCAATGGCTACGAGGTCACAGCCTACATCCCCGGCATCGGCCACAACCTGCAGGAGCACTCTGTCGTCATGATCCGCGGCGGCCGTGTCAAGGACCTGCCTGGTGTCCGTTACCACATCATTCGCGGCACACTTGATGCACAGGGTGTCGACGGAAGACGTCAGGGTCGTTCCAAGTATGGCGCAAAGCGCCCCAAATAAGCAATAACCAACAGTAGCCCTGTTGATAATATACTATATATATTAACCTCAGGGCGCAGCGGGGGAACACCGATCCCGCCGCTATGAACAAAGCGTGATCGTATTCCCACGAGTACCGATGAAATCATTTCATAATGAAGGAGGGAAGCAAAGTGCCCAGAAGAGGTAATGTTCCCAAGAGAGAAATTTTGCCTGATCCTGTTTATAACAGCGTCATGGTAACAAAGCTCATCAACAGCATCATGCTTGATGGCAAAAAGGGTGTCGCCCAGAAGGTGGTCTATGATGCATTCGACATCATCAAGGAAAAGACCGGAAAAGAACCTCTGGATGTATTTACCGAAGCACTTAATAACATTATGCCTTCTCTGGAGGTAAAGGCTCGCCGTGTCGGCGGTGCAACTTATCAGGTTCCTATCGAGGTCCGTCCCGAGCGTCGTCAGACTCTCGGTCTGCGCTGGCTCACCAACTATTCCAGAGCCCGCAGCGAGAAGACGATGAAAGAGCGTCTCGCCGGAGAACTGATGGATGCAAGCAACAACCTCGGCTCTGCCGTTAAGAAGCGTGAGGACACTCACAAGATGGCAGAATCCAACAAGGCATTCGCACACTTTAGGTGGTAATCAGAAATGGCCAGAAAATTTCCGCTTGAGAAAACAAGAAATATCGGCATCATGGCTCACATCGATGCCGGTAAGACAACTACAACTGAACGCATCCTTTTCTACACCGGAGTTAACTACAAGATTGGCGAGACCCATGACGGTACAGCTACGATGGACTGGATGGAGCAGGAACAGGAGCGCGGCATTACCATTACCAGCGCCGCAACGACCTGCCATTGGAAAGATCATCGCATAAATATCATCGACACCCCGGGTCACGTTGACTTTACGGTAGAGGTAGAAAGATCGCTCCGCGTTCTTGACGGAAGCGTAACGGTCCTCTGCGCAAAAGGTGGAGTTGAGCCGCAGTCCGAGACTGTCTGGCGTCAGGCGGATCACTATCATGTCCCGCGCATGATATACGTCAACAAGATGGATATCATGGGAGCTGATTTTTATCACGTTCTGGATATGATACACGACAGGCTCAAATGCAATGCAGTTCCCATTCAGCTTCCGATCGGAGCCGAAGCGGACTTCCGCGGCATAATCGATCTGGTCGAGATGAAGGCATACGTCTATTATGACGACCTTGGAAAGGACGTCCGTGTCGAGGATATCCCCGAGGATATGGCGGATCTCGCAGCCGAGTATCGCGAAAAGCTTATTGATGCGATCTCTCTGTTTGATGACGAGATCATGGAACTCTTCCTGATGGAAGAGGAGATCCCGGTGCAGAAGATCAAGGATGCTATCCGCAAGTCTACTGTTGCCGTCGAAATGGTCCCTGTCACCTGCGGCACCTCTTACAAGAACAAGGGCGTGCAGAAGCTGCTCGACGCTATCGTCGATTTTATGCCGAGCCCGCTCGACATTCCCGCGATCAAGGGCGTAAACCCCAAGACCAACGAAGAAGAGACCCGCGAGGCCGACGACAACGCTCCGTTCTCCGCACTTGCATTCAAGATTATGACCGACCCATATGTTGGACGTCTTTCGTTCTTCAGGGTCTATTCCGGACACCTCACGACCGGCTCCACGGTGCTCAACAGCACAAAGGGCCAGCGCGAGCGCGTCGGAAGAATTCTCCAGATGCATGCCAACCACCGCGAGGATATCGAAGAGGTCTACTCCGGAGATATCGAAGCGGCCGTTGGACTTAAAAATACCACGACAGGCGATACTCTCT
>CAKSXP010000273.1 GCA_934515035.1 uncultured Oscillospiraceae bacterium | reverse complement strand
CGATGGTCGTGACGGCTTCCACGGCAGCAGGGATCAGCTGCGGCAGCGCGTCCGCAAGCCCCTGCACCAGCGACACGATCATCTGGGTTGCTGCGTCAATGAGCAGCGGCAGATTGTCGATGACCGCCTGCGCGATGGTCATGACCGCCTGTACCGCTGCGGGAATCAGCTGGGGCAGCAGTTCCAGAATGGTGGTCAGAAGCTGCGAAAAAAGCTGCGTCACGGTATCCAGCAGCGTGGGAAGCAGTTCCGCGATGGCTTCCAATAACGCCTTTGTCGCCGTGGGCAGCGCCTTTACGATATTTTCAATGACGGGTGTGATGTTGGCGATGACGTTTTTCAGCGCCTCCGCCATATCCCCGCACAGCTGCTCCATGTCGGCATCCGCATTGCCGAAGCCGACGAGCAGGTTCTTTCCCGCCGCCTGCAGGGCGTTGATGGAGCCGGAAATGGTGTGTTCCGCTTCTTTTGCGGTCGTGCCGGTGATGTCCATGCTCGTCTGAATGACATGGATCGCATCCACGATGTCGGCATAGGATTCGAGGTCGTAGTGAATGCCGGAGATCGCCTCCGCGTCGGCAAGTAGCCGCTCCATTTCGGACTTCGTGCCGCCATAGCCGAGCTTCAGGTTGTCCAGCATCGTGTAGTTCTGCTTGGCAAAGCCCTGATACGCCGACTGGATCATGGACATATCCGTACCCATTTTGTTGGCGTTGTCGGACATATCCGTAATTGCCATGTCGGCGTACTTGACCGCCTTTTCGGTATCGCCGCCGAGGGACTGGATCAGGCTTGCGGAGAACGAGGTGACCGTCTCCATGTACTCGTTTGCAGACAGACCAGCCGTTTTGTAGGCGTTGGCGGCGTAGCTTTGCAGCTCCTTGGAATTGTCCTTGAACAGCGTGTCCACGCCGCCTACCAGCTGCTCATAGTCGGCATAGGCGGAAATGACTTCCTTGCCCAGCTTGACGGCGGCAGCCCCGGCAGCGGCGGCGACCGCGCCCATCGCCGTGCCGATGCCCTTGAGGACGCTGCCCAGCTTTTCAAACTTGCCGCCGGATTTTTCCGCTTTCTCTCCGGCATCGTCGATCTGACCGCCCATGTTCCCGGCGTTTTTTGCGGCATCGTCCATTTCATCCGCCATCTTGGACACGGATTTTTCTGCGTCCGTATAGCCGTCGCTGGCTTCGGAGAGCGCGTCATTGTTGGCTTTCAGTTCGCGCTCCATGTCGTTGAGAGCGGCTTCCGCATTGTTCAGCTGGATCTGCCAGCTCTGGGTGCGGCGGTCGTTCTCCTCAAAGGACTCCGACGCATTTTTGAGCGCCTGCCGCAACACCTCGATCTTCTGCTTCTGCGCGTCGATCTGCTTGTTCAGAACCTCCGAACGGGCTGCGACGGCCTGCATGGAGGTGTCGTTTTTATCGAACTCGGAGGACACCAGCTTCATCTCCGAGCCGAGGACTTTGAAGGACTGGTTGATGTCCGCAATAGCCTTTTTGAACTCTTTTTCACCTTCAAGTCCGATTTTTAAGCCGAAATTATCTGCCATACTGCCGCCTCCTTTCCGCGCAGGTTATACGATGGGATTTGTGGTGATATACACCGTGCATGGGGTTCCGGTGATTTTGAGGTAAGCGCCCGTTGCGGAGCTGCTGATAACCTCGCCGGGGATCGCCGCATAGCAGAGACTTTTCCGCAGACAGGAAAGCTGGATCATCCCGTCAACCACAGAGGTCATCTCTACATCCGAATTTCCTGGAACGGAAACAGAGCCGTCCGGACCGTATGCGGTAAAAGCCGTGGTCGTATGATTGGAAACCGTAATGTCGGCGGGTTCGCTTTCTCCGCCTGTGGGCACACGTTTCAGAAGGTCAACCATGCTTGGCAAAAGAGCATCCTTGGGAACGCTCACGCCCTTGGCGGTAAGCCAGTTTTTGAAAGCGGCTTTTGCATCAACAAGCCGTGTGATTTCTTGCTCAATGCTCATGCTCACCTCAGATCGCCGCCAGGGCTTCTTCAATGTCCGCAGTCAACGACACCGTACCGCCTGCGGTATATCCCGCCGGAATGGCCACGCTGGTCGTGGTCAGACCGTCCATTGTGGCGGTGGCGCTGCCGTTGTCCGGCATGGAGCCGGTGACCTTTACGCCGTTCACAAAGGCTGTTTTGCCGTCAAGGATATTCGCCGCCAACGCATCTGCGCCGGAGGTGTCTACGAACTCCTCCGGTATTGCCGCCACGCTGACCTTGGTGAGAACTTTGCCCGTGGACGGAACAACATCCTGCGCCGCTTTGGTCGGCGTGACCGTTTTTGTCTCTACAGAGACGGACACCTTGCCAGTGCCGCTATGGTAGCCCTTGGGGATGGTATAGGACGGCGTATTTGCATCCAGCGTTTTGGATACCGCGCCGTTATTCGGCATGGTGCCGGTCGTGACCTTGCCGTCCGCCGTGACGAGCACCTTGCCGGTCAGCGTGTCTGCCGCGCCTGCCGTAACGGAGGACACATCCTGATACGCATCCGGGATCTGCGAGACGGTAACGTCGGACAGGCCATAATAGCCGCTGTCCGGGGTGATCGCCTGCTGCGCTTTGGTGGGCGCGACGGTTTTGCTTTGCAGCTTGTAGTTGCCGCCGCCCGCCACGCCGGAAACCGTACCGCTGCCGTTGTGGTAGCCTGCGGGAATGGTGTAGGTGTCGCCCTCCTGCACAGTCGCGGAG
>CAKSXP010000272.1 GCA_934515035.1 uncultured Oscillospiraceae bacterium | reverse complement strand
GGTAACGATAGAGGAGACGGTGTCCGAGGATATGGCGTTGACTCCGGTGATAAGGGAGACGCCGATGAGATAGACGACGGATACGACGATCTCGGCTCCGTAGATAATGTAAAGGCACAAAGGTCCGTCTTTCCTGAACTGTGCCAGTCTGAACCTGGTGTAGATGAAGAACACGGCGATGGCGATATTAAGAATACCGTAAATGACATCGAGGACCTTGAGTCCGGGACCGTAACAACTGTAAACGAAGCTGGCAGTCGTGCCGTTTCCGTAAACGCTGTATGTAAGGCCCGTTACAGAGAGAATCCCGGAAGACAGGCTGACGACGGCGCCCGCCCACAGCGAGAAATAGATGAGGAACTTGAACCACTTCATCGGCATCTCGGAGTTTAGATCGTTTCCGGCGTATGGGTTCTGATATCCCTGCTGACCGGTTGTCTGGTATGACGGCTGGGCCTGCTGTGAAGGCCCGTCGGGAGTGATCTTTGTACCGCAGCCCGGGCAGAATTTGGCGTCATCCGGCAGCTGAACGCCGCAATTTGGACAAAACATAACATTACCTCTCTTTTCTGTTTATATTACCATCGGCTGACAAGGGCAAACACGCCTGACAGCGCGTCTTTCCGGCGCTTTTTGTCCTTTTCGCCTTGGTGGGCGTAAGCTCACCAAGGATCAAAAGTCAAAATTACTCGAGGATCCATTCCTGCCAGGTGCAGGCATTTCTGCCCGTCAAAACCGTGTCTGCTCTTGTCGACCGATGGTATAATATTAAGCTATGACGGAAAAAGCGTCAAGTGCGCGCGGGTAATAAGTCAAAATCAGCCGTCTGTGCTTCGGATATCCGGTTTGCCGCCGGCTTCGGCGATTTTCCGGCGCGTTACGTTGTCGATCTCCTCGCGGAGCGCCCGAAGATAAGGGGAGAAGGCAATTTTGTCCGTGCCGTATGTAAATTGCAGATCATATTCCAGCGGCAGCCATGTTGAAATGTCAGACTCGTCGTGCTGGATAACGGCTTCGAGGTTGTCGAGCGCTTTGTAAAGCATAGCTTCCGGCGTTTCAAGAGCGTTCATTTCAAGGAGAAGCTCCGTGAAGCTGCCGCGATACGGATCGGGGAAGGTGCTGACCCAGTCAAAAAGGCGGCGGTCTTCGTCGAGAACATCGCTATCGGTTTTCAGGAAGGACGGAATATCGCCGGTGAAAGCCTCGCCAAGATCGTGGATAAGGCACATTTGAATGACACGGTCGATATCGAGTCCGGGAAATTCGTCCCGCATCAGCATGGCGAAAAACGCCAGCCGCCAGCTGTGCTCGGCCACGCTCTCGTGCCGGCCTGTTGATGTCCAGCAGTGCCGGGTGTTGCATTTGAGCTTTTCGGCAACGGAGAGGATCTCCAAAAGCCTGGTTGGGTTCATGAGCTGCAAACCTCCTTGTGAATGAGTGATTATAAGTATATCCCGTACCGCGTGTTTTGTAAATGACATATATCGACTGTATTTTGCCCTGTCTGATATCATATGTTGAGTGAGAATACCGGATCTGGGCTCTTTCTGTGCTGAGCAAAAACCGGGATGCGTCCGTGCGTGAACGGATGCATCCCGGTTTTTGCGTTGTGCCGTTTTTCCGGCATGGCCGTGAACGGCGGCAACAGAGAGCTGACAGGACTCTGATTTCATATCGGTTCTATGCAAAATCTATCCCGCTGCAAATGATTTTCGTGTCGATCAGGTCGGAGGCCGATATCCTTCGCTGTGCGGTCTTTGCCGGAGCGTAAAAAAGAATATGTGCCTCGTATCCCGTTCCGCTCTTGTGCCGGTAAAGCTCCTGATACAGCCATGCCGCGCCAACCGGAGGCTGTTCCTGTTTAAGTATGGCGCTGCGGAATATCACGGTATGGTATTCAGAAAACGGACAATCGATCCGGAACGCATGATCCGTTCCGGAAATGATCTCCCGGATGATGCCGTCATGGAATGAAAAGTTCCGATTCAGTTCATCCGGTAATCCGTTGGCTTTTATTGCATCGCGATAGGCTTTGCTGATATCGTCCAGCTTTTTCTGCACTGCCTGCGTCATCGGACGGGTTTGGCAAGCCAGATACCATTCTTTTGTGAGATAGCGCATATGTGCCTCCGAAGCAGTTTTTCGGTTCCTGCCGCTTATTATACGGTAAGATGGCAGTGGGGTCAATGCCAGTGCGGAAAACCGCACGGAAAACGAGGTTCTTTATGACAAAAATAATCCGACCGGTAACCCGCAAGTTAATCCCCAGCTGAATGAGTTACCGGGCAGTATTAACGGGAACCGCTCGGACTATGCCCCCACTATACAGCAAAGCGGCGGGGAAGTCAACACTGATGCAAAGCGCGCGGAGACCACAGACGGACGGGACAGAAAAATACCGTATGATATAAGCCGAGTACATCAAACTGACAAAACAAGAATCCCCGGCGAGCATACCGCTACTGGCAGCAGCCAGCGCTTCCGTCACCAGAAGCCTAAGGCGGGTGGTGCTCAATCCGAGGACGGCGTTAGCTTATCAGATGGGACCCGTAATGTCAACCCCCGGGTGATGGGCAAGATCACAAACATCATCGCCGACGGCATTATCATGGGGAGCAGAAGCGACTGGCACATGAGGGTCGCGGAATACATGGCCGAGGACAACATGAGCGAAGAGGAAGCGAAGAAGCGGGCATTCCTCGACGATATTATGGACGTTGGCCTTTCCGG
>CAKSXP010000271.1 GCA_934515035.1 uncultured Oscillospiraceae bacterium | reverse complement strand
TGTTGTTTGCAATCGTATCATGGAACAGATAGACATTCTGAAACACAAAGCTGAAATTCTGCATCAGGCTGTCCATGTCGTATTCGCGCACATCGTGCCCGCCGAGCAGGACTTTTCCCTCGTCCACATCCCAAAAGCGGGAGAGTAGATGACAGAGCGTGGTCTTGCCGCCGCCGGATGGCCCGACGATGGCAGTGGTTGTCTTTTCGGGAATGTCCAACGTGATGCCATTGATGATCGGCTTTTGGTCGTAAGAAAATTCAATGTTCTCTGCATGTAGGTCGCAGTGCTCTGGGTTGAACTCCGCGCCGGAGATATCCATGGCGGGCAGGTTCAGAATGTCGTTTGCCTGATTCACGCAGGTATCTACCACCCGCAGCAGGCTCGACTGCGTACCAGCCTGTTCCAATCCTTCGGTCAGCAGGAAGGAACAGATGCAGAGCATGACGCAGTTGAGGAGTTCCATGCTGCTACCTGTATAGAGTACCAGCGACAGCAGCACTACGCCTATATCGATGAGTTTAGCAGCGATATTCTGCGCAAGCATCAGCGGCAGCAGCTTCAATTCCATGTCGATATTGGAATCAACATTTTCCTCGATGGCAGCTTCCAGCCTGCGGTTATACTTGCCGATAAGCGAGTAGGACTTCACCTCGGCAATTCCCTTGATGAATTCCAGCACCTGCTCCACCACCGCCGTATCCCCTGCAAATTTACGCCGTGTTGTCTGTTCGGATTTCCTCTGCAAAGCGTGATTGATAACATAGTAAAGTAGCAGACCGGCAACGATCAGCAGCCCGATCCGCCAGTCAAAAAGGAACACCGCCAGCGTCATGACCGCCGTGGAGAAAATGCCTTCTGTGACGAGCATGACCACGCGGGTAGACACGCCGGAGAGGCTGTCCATGGTGTTTGTGGTCACGGAGGTGATAGTCCCTAAGCTGTTCTCGTTGAAATAGCCCATGGGCAGATATCGCAGGTGCTCTGCGATCTGCACGCGCTTGTTTGCCGTGGTCGAGTAGCCGCCGTCCGTCTGCAGCGCCGTCGCGCGGTATTTCAGAAGCGACGAACCGACAACGGATACCAGCATGATCGCAAGGGAAAGCAAGATCGTTTTCGTCGTCACGCCGCCCGACAAAATTGCCCCAAGCATCACGCCGATCGCCGGAATTTTCAGCGCCGAAAACAGCGCCGCCAATACGCCGAGGACGATAGAACGATAAAACTCTTTCCGCTCCCGCTTGTCGCAGAAGCGGAAGAATTTTCTCAGAATCTCAAGCACGGTCAGCACCTCCTTCCACATTGTCACGGGATGCAATATGCGCATTCCAAAGCGTTCCATACAACGGGCAGGTTTGCAGCAGCTCTGCCTGTGTTCCCGCCGCCTCGATGCGGCCGTCGTTCACCACAACGATCTGGTCGGCGTCCACGATGGTGGAGAGCCGGTGGGCAATGACGATGAGCGTCTTGCCTCGCACCAGGCGCGCTACGCTCTCCTGAATGATGGCTTCGTTCTCCGGGTCGGTGTAGGCGGTCGCTTCGTCCAGGATCACGATGGGTGCGTTTTTCAGCATGGCGCGGGCAATGGAGATGCGCTGCTTTTCGCCGCCGGAGAGGTGTCCGCCGCCGCTGCCAACCTGTGTATCGAAGCCGTTTTCCAACCCCATGATAAACTCATAGCAGCCGCAGTCCTTCGCGGCCTGCTCCACCTCGGCGTCGGTGGCGTCCGGCCTGCCCATGCGGATATTCTCCCGCACGGTGGTATCGAACAGGAAGTTGTCCTGCGAAACGTATGCGATGAGTTTGTGGTAATGCTCTGCGGAAATATTGCGGATGTCCGCACCGCCTACGGTAATACTGCCACTGTTCACATCCCAGAAGGATGCGATGAGTTTTGCAATCGTAGATTTGCCGCTGCCGGATGGGCCAACCAGTGCGTTGACCGTTCCCGCGCGGAAGGTGAGGTCGATACCGTGCAGAACCTCCGTGTCATTGTAGCCGAAATGAACACCGTGCAACGCAACAGTGCTTCCGTGCGGTGTCTCTGTGTCCGTTTCGGGGCGGGACAGCTCCGGTGCGGTCAGAACGTCCGTCACCTGAGAAATGATGGTGCCGACCTTGGCCAGATCGTCGGTAAACTTCATGCAGCCGATGATGGGCGTGATAAGTCCCATAGAAAGAATGACAATGAGAACGAATCTCTCCGGCGTCAGCGTTCCGTTTTTCAGCAGCAGCCCGCCGATGGGCAGCACGGATAACAGCGTCGCTGGCATGATGTTCATGGCAAAGGTGAAATAGAAATTGCTCTTGTTCATCCAGTCGATGTAGCTCCGGGCGCATTCCTTGGCGGCAGAAACGAACTTCTCATAGCTGCTTTTTGCCTTGCCGAACACCTTGATGACCTCGATCCCGCCAATGTACTCCACTGCCGTGTCGTTGAGCGTGTTGGTGGCTGCGACGGTTCGGGCGTAATTTTTATTATAGCCCGCCATCATCAGCATGAAGAAAACCATACCGAGCGGGAATGTGATGAGAGAAGCGAGCGCCATGCGCCAGTCGATGACAAACAGATAAATCAAGGTTGCCAGGGCGACTGCGGCGTTGCTGCTCATCTCCGGAATGGCGTGCGCCAGCGTCGGTTCGATGCTGTCCACGCGCTCGACAAGAATATTTTTCAGTTCGCCGGAGCCGCGGCTCTGCACATCGCCCAGCGGCATTTTGGCGAGCTTCGCAAGCC
>CAKSXP010000270.1 GCA_934515035.1 uncultured Oscillospiraceae bacterium | reverse complement strand
TCTCTACATCATAGGGCAGACCATTTTTGTCACCGGGATATACCGCCACGGTTTCCTCGGTGTAGGCGGGAGCCTTTTCCGGCTGTGGATACCGCTCCATGAGCCGGGCAAAGCTCTCTTTACTTTCCACGCGGGAAACGGGATAGCGAAGCGTCGGGTCACGGAGAGAAATATCAAAAAGCCCGATGCTCTCAATAATGAATGGCTTGCCGTCCTCCAGATATACCGTATCACCCACGGAATACGGGAATTTGTCCTTTTGCTGGACAGGAGCACTCTCAACTGTTTCAGGGCGTTCAACAGCCGGTGCTTCCGGTTCATGCCAACGGTACTGCTCCACGTCCTCATCCGAAACGTGAATGAGGTCGCTGAAATCAAGGCTTTCCAGCTCATTGGAAATAAGTGCCTGCAAAGAGCCGTACTGTCGTGTCTCCAGATGCTCGTCGTCCAGATAGCGCTCCAGCCGGTAATTCACAAGGTCGATATTTACCTGGATGGGGATCTCATCGTCGGTAACGGTGGTGTAAGCGACGCCGATCTTGGTAGGGTCGCTGAAATCCGCCTCGGAACCGTATTCGCTCTGGCAGAAGTCGGAGATCAGCCCCTTTGCCCGTTCCATAAGCGCCTGCTCTGCATGGCCTTGCAGCTCCAGCCGGTATGCCTCTGCCTGCCATTCGCTTGTAAATTCCTCAGTCACGCCGTCCGCGTCCACATAATAGGCGTGAGCTTCATCATCCCACACGGCGTAAAGGGTGCGGAACCCCCGGTCAAGACTTACAACATGAAAGCGGTCTGCGGGGTCGTGGGTGCTTTCCATAGATACTGCCGGTTCCTCGACCAGCTCACGTCCCGCTACCTCTGCGTGCGCCCGTTCGTCCGGGTAATTGCCGTAGATACGCAAATACTTCCGTGCTTGCTGGTCGTAGATGGCTGCACCGTCATATGCAAAGCCGTCGCTTTCCATTGTGCCGTCCACATAGCCCTGCGCGGCTTTTTCTGCTTCCTCAAGCGTCTGATAGTCCAGTTTCTCATCAAAACCGTTTTCAAAGTGATGATATACTACGACCTGATACGGCGGTGCCATCCGCTCGGCGTAATCGTCGATGGCCTCTTTTGTCAGCCACTCCGGCTTTTCCGGCAGGGTGTCGTACAGCTCTCGCAGCTTGGCAATCTGTGCGCGGACACTGCCCGCCCACAGGTGTTTTTCAGCGCGGCCACCCTCGCCCAAGAAATACTCGCAGTCTGCCCGCAAGCGGCCCAGGAGGCGATAGTTCGGGTCGTTTTCCAGCAGAGACTTTTCCTGTTCTGTGAAGAATTTATCCTCCCGGATGAGCTGCGCCAGTCGGCGCTGTACCTTTGCCCAGGACATATTGACGGGTTCAGCGGTGCCAAGGCCGATTTGCAACGGTTTTTCCACGTTGGCAGCGCCATAAATACGCGCCAGTTCTGCGGCAGTTGTCCGGTCACGAGGATGTTCCCGTATCAGCCGTGCAGCGACCTGCTTGCTTGTGAAATCGCCATTCCATGCCCGCAGCGCATTGTCAATGTCCTCCTGTGTGATCTGGTAGCGCGACGGCTCGACCATTGTTGCAAGCGTGGGGTACAGTTCATCGAGCAATTCCCGGTTCAACCGGTCACGGAATGTGGGCATATCAAAATACAGCTTTGTGAGCTGCATATCATCGGATGCTGTGACAATGCGTCCAATGACAGCTTCGCCCTCCAGATAGGCGTTTTCTTTGTCGGAGTTCTGGCAGGCGTTTACAAACGCCTCGTCTTTGAGAAGCGCGTTGCCGACGCTCAGCTTGTACCGGTCAAACAGCTCCTGCAAGCTCGGCTGCGGCGGTTCAGCGGGTTCCCGAAACACTCTTGTACCGTCCGCGCCGAACTCTGCTTCATAGGCATTGATGGCATTTTCAGCCTCGTGGTCGATGGACGGAAGCGTATATGCCGTGTGTTCATGGCTGGAATCGCCAATGCGCGAGATCGTTACATCATGCTTTTCCCGCAGCTTTTCAACGTATTTGCCCAAATCGTTTGCAGGAAAGCCGCACATGGTAACACGGCCAGCACCCTCCAAATTGCGGCGCGTCAGCTCAAAGTCGAGATCATCTGCAACTGCCCGTGCATCTTCGCCATACAGCTCGAAGAAGTCCCCGACCTGATACAGTACGATTTCATCGGGATGCGCCGCTTTTACATCGTTATAGCCGTTATAAACTGCGTTCCGCAGGGCATCCTGCTCCATTGCCTTGTCATAGGCTGCCTGCTCATCCGGCGTAAGGTAGCGGTTCAGCCGGATCAGCTCAGAGATACGCGAAGCGACCTTGTTCCAATTCATCTGAATATCCGCGCAGCCATTCTTTTTCAGCGTGATGCCCTTGCTGCCGTGATCTTCGTAGCTGCCGCTTTCTCTGGATACGGCGTGGGTACGTCCGCCGATACCATATTCTTTTTTCAGAAAATCGGCGCTCTCCTTGGGCGTGTGCTGAGTCTGGAGAAACTCATAGATGCGGGTCTTTCCGCCCTCAAAGCTGCTTCCGTTTGTAAGCGAAGCCGCAATTTCATCTTCTGTGATAAATCTGCCGGTTGCGGGAACAGTCGCCATATCGGAGTGATACTCCCTGCGTGGCAATGACAGATCTTCCAGCCGTGTAAGAAGCGCCTGCGGACGATGGAAATGAAACCGCAGAAGCTCCCGGTTCTTCCGGTAGGCATCAAGGAATACCTTGTATTCCAC
>CAKSXP010000269.1 GCA_934515035.1 uncultured Oscillospiraceae bacterium | reverse complement strand
TATGGCTGTGATGCTTCATGATATCACCACTCTATCTGCTCGACGGGCAGCGGCGTGCTGCAAAGTGAGACGCTTTCGATCCGCCCGTTCTTGACCTTGACGACTCTGTCCGCCATGGCGGTGATCGCGCTGTTGTGAGTGATAACTATAACGGTTTTTCCGGTGCTCCGGCAGGTGTCCTGAAGCAGCTTCAGAATGTTTTTTCCGGTGTTATAGTCCAGCGCGCCCGTGGGTTCGTCGCAGAGGAGAATTTTTGGGTTCTTCGCCAGTGCGCGCGCGATAGCAACGCGCTGCTGCTCGCCGCCGGAAAGCTGTGCCGGGAAATTTCCCATACGTTCGGCCAGTCCCACGTTTTTGAGAGTTTCGGCTGCGTCAAGCGGCTCTCTGCAAATTTCGCTTGCAAGCTCAACGTTTTCCAGTGCGGTAAGATTCTGCACGAGATTGTAAAACTGAAAGACAAATCCCACGTCATAACGCCTGTAATCCGTGAGCTGGCGCTTGTTATAGCTGCTGATAACGCTGCCGTCAAGCGTGATGGTGCCTTCGTCGCAGGTGTCCATACCTCCGAGAATGTTCAGAAGAGTGGTTTTTCCGGCGCCGGAAGGTCCGACAACAACGCAGAATTCTCCTTTTTCCACCTCGAAGCTTATATGATCTGCGGCGGTTATTTTGTGTTCGCCCGTGATGTAATATTTGCAGACATTGTTGAATTCGATATAGCTCATTTTTCTCACACCCGATATGCAATGATTTTTTCGGAGGTATTTTATCATAAAAAACTAAAGCTGAGCGTTCGGAATTGTAAACACTCTGTTAAAAATAGCGTATTGCAGTAAGAAACCATAAATGATATACTCTTATCGTAATCGGTCCTGACTCATCTGGGTACGTCCCGCATGGAAAGGCGATGGGGATAATTGTTTTGTCATGCTGTTGCTGTACCCTCGCCGTATTATACGGCGAGGTTTTTTGTTTTGGAGGTGAATGTGTATGAACAAACGCATAGCAGTTGTGAGCATTATTATCGAGGATACCGGGGCGGCGGCCGAGGTCAATGCGATACTGCATGACTTCGGAAACTACATCGTCGGAAGGATGGGCATACCATACAGGGACAGAGGGATCTCCATAATATGTGTTGTCATTGACGCGGAAGAGAATGTCATCAGCGCGCTTTCCGGAAAACTGGGGATGCTGCGTGGGGTGAGCGCCAAGACCGCTATTGCAAAATCAAAATAAGAGGTGCTTTATGAAAAGAATTATCAGTATTGTTATATCCGCGCTGCTGCTGTTATCGATGCTCGCTCTCGGAGCGTGCGGAGAAAAAAAGGACGATACGACTGTGCGCATCGCCGGGCTGAAAGGGCCGACATCCATTGGAATGATAGAGATAATGGAGAACGCGGACAGCGGGAAAAGCGAATACAGCTATGATTTCAGCATTGCCGGATCGGCCGATGAGATAACCCCGCTCATGGTCAAAGGGGAACTCGATATCGCGGCGGTGCCTGCAAACCTTGCATCTGTGCTGTATAACAAGACGGAGGGCGGCATAAAGGTGCTTGCGGTGAACACGCTGGGCGTTCTCTATATCGTCGAAAGGGGAGAGAGCATCTCCACGCTCACGGACCTTAAAGGCAAAACGATATATGCGACGGGCAAGGGATCGACTCCGGAATATAATCTGCGCTATCTGCTTCAGTCGGCGGGCGTTGACCCGGACAACGATGTTGCAATCGAATGGAAAACGGAGCCCTCCGAGGTCGTTGCACTCATGAGCCAGGAGCCGGGGTCGGTGGCGATGATGCCGCAGCCGTATGTTACTGTTGCGCAGAGCTCGATAGAGGACCTCAGGATCGCTCTGGACCTGACGCAGGAATGGTCCGCACTGGGTACGGGCAGCGAGATGGTGACGGGAGTCGTCATAGCGAGAAGCGAATTTGTTGAGGAGCACCCTTCGATAATCAAGGGATTCCTGGAGGAGTATAAGCATTCGGTCGAGTTTGTCAACAGCTCCGTTTCCGAGGCTGCCGCACTTGTTGAGAAATTCGATATTGTCAAAGCGGCGGTAGCGGAAAAGGCGATACCGTACTGCAATATTGTCTTCATAACGGGCAATGAGATGCAGAGCTCGCTTGGCGGATATCTGCAGGTCCTGTTTGACCAGAACCCCGCATCCACCGGAGGGGCGCTGCCGGGCGACGATTTCTATTACGGTGTAAAGTGAATTGAAAAAGCGGGAAGCGTTTGAAAAGGCAGCGGCGATAATCTTCACCGCTGCCGTGTGGCAGATATCCGCGATGCTGATAAACAATCGGATACTTCTCGTGACGCCGGCTGAAGTGATCGTGAGATTTTTTGAACTCTGCCTTGAAGCGGAGTTCTGGAGGTCGATCGGATTTACTGTCATCAGGATCGCGTGCGGCTTCGTGTCCGGTCTTGCGGCCGGAGTTATGCTCGCGCTGCTGGCGGGAAGCATAAGGCCCATAAGACTCATGCTCTGGCCGTTCATGACGGCGATAAAGGCGGTGCCGGTGGCTTCGTTTATTATCCTCTGCCTGATATGGATAAGCTCGTCAAATCTTTCGGTCATTATCAGCTTTCTTATGGTGCTGCCGGTCATCTATACCAATGTGCTTCAGGGGATCGATTCAACAGACGTTAAGATGCTGGAGATGTGCAGAGTTTTCAACATACGGGGCTATAAAAAGATATTATATGTAACGCTGCCGCAGGTGAAGCCGTATCTGGTCTCGAGCTGTGCC
>CAKSXP010000268.1 GCA_934515035.1 uncultured Oscillospiraceae bacterium | reverse complement strand
TTTACTGTGGAGGTCTCGCGCACAATGGAATCATCGGCTATCACGCTTCCGTCCGTTCCGATCAGCTGGTACTCTGCCGAAAACTGAAGAGTACTGTCAACGTCTTCACGGTTTATCTCGATATACGCGTGGTCTACCTGTTCGATGATCTTTTCGGGTCCGCTTATCCTGACCGTGAGCGGGTCGGACACCGGTTGGGAAACGATGAAGCCTTCCGCAACGTTTCCGACAAATCTGCATTCAACGTTTATCGTCTTTGTGCTCTGTTTGTCGATATAATACTCAATGATCGACGGAGTCCTGCTCAATATGGTTATATCATTAGGGTCGATCTCTTCGGGAAAGCTGATGGTAAAATTCGTTCTGTTGTTTACAGGCTCGGTTATGCTGCTTATATCAATAACAGCCTTCAGCTCGTCTTTCAGATCCTTTAGCTTTGAAATGACATTTCTCTGTCCTTCTACCTTTATGGTAACGCTGTTGTTGCTCACCTGCGTCACAACAAGCTCTCTGGTATCTCTGATGGTATCCGCACCGGCGAAAACAAGCGGTATATTTGTAAACGTCTCTTCTACCGTTACTTTCTCAACGGATGAAACATATAGCCACAGTGCAAACGACACAAAAAGAGCAATTATGAAATACAGCAATTTGCTGTCGAATATCTTGTTAATTCTCGACTTCCGCATCATCTTTCACCTTTTTTCTCTTAGCCGTAAAACGAGAAAGCTTTCCTCCCACCTGCTGATTATCGTCAACAAGCTCGTTTGTGAGCAACCGCTCAAATGTATCGCTCGTCAAATGCCTTTTAAGCATGCCGTCCACCGCGACCGAAATAGACCCGGTCTCCTCCGAAACTATGACGACGACCGCATCCGACCGTTCGCTCATTCCAATACCGGCGCGGTGTCTCATTCCGAGATCCCGGCTCAGGTTAGTGCTTGAAGACAGCGGCAGCATACATCCGGCAGCAGCTATCCGCTCGTTTCTGATAATAACGGCGCCGTCATGCAGCGGAGCTTTGGGATAGAATATATTTTTCAGCAACTCGGCTGTTACGTCGGCATTGATTATAGTGCCTGTATTGATAGGATCGTTCAGCGGATTATCACGCTCGAAAATGATCAGCGCGCCTGTCTTTGTCTTGGACAGGTCAACACATGCTATAACAGTCTGGGTAATGATAGCCTCCATCCCCAGCGTTGATATGTCTTTGCTGAAGAGCGAAGAAAACGTGCCGCTTCCGACCTTTTCGAGTGCACGGCGCAGTTCAGGCTGAAACAATATCACGACAGCTATCAATCCCAGCTCCACCGTCTTTTTTATAAGGAAGTTGACCACTATCAAATTGAATTTCTCTGACAGCCACAGAGCCAAAAGCAGGATAACTATACCGAGCGCAACTCTGGAGGCGTTTGTTTTTCTTATAAAAATAATTATCTCGAAAATGACGAGTGCAACGATAAGGATATCGATTATATCCGATATCCTCATAAGCTGAATAAAATTAAGGCTTTCAGACAAAACCTGTTTTATGCGTTCCATAGCACACTTCCCGTTTATCTCAGTATCACTGCAATAATGTCAAAATGAATTTGATTTACATAACTAATCAATATATTATATCTCAACAGTACGGTTTTGGCAACTAATTATTTGCCGCACATTACAAAGATTTTATATATGTTCCAAGGCTTGCAGCCGCCGTTCGTACATCAGCTTCGGTCGTAAACGGAGACATGCTGAACCTGACCGTGCCGGTCTCCAGCGTTCCCGCCGATCTGTGAGCTTCGGGCGCGCAATGGAGCCCGCTCCTGACGGCAATTCCGCGCTCAGACAGAAACGACGCACAATCCGCACAGTCTCTGCCCTTCGCAACGACGGACAGGACTCCCGCCTGGCAGAGACCATCCTTATTTTTGAATACTTCAAGGTCCGTATAGCCCGATAGCAGAGAGGCCAATATATCCGTCATGCGTTTCTCGTGAGAAGCTATCCGGCCCAGACCGGTCCTTTTTATATAGCGCACACCCTCAAGAAGGCCGGCTATCCCGGTTACGTTAAGCGTCCCCGCTTCCAGTCGGTCGGGCAGATACTCCGGCATATACGGAGAAATGCTCTCGGAGCCCGTTCCGCCCTGCATGTAAGTTCTGCCGGCCTCTTCGCAAAGGACCACGCCCGTCCCCTGCGGTCCCATAAGTCCTTTATGTCCCGGGAAAGCAATGAAGCTCGCTCCCAGAGACGAAAAATCGAGCGGCAAAGTTCCTGCGGACTGCGACGCGTCAATGATCAGCGGCGTGCCGTTTGCCCGGCACATTGCTGCGATTTCCCCGACAGGGAGAATGAACCCGAACACATTTGAAACATGATTGCAGATAACGACCTCCGCCCATTCAATATTCTCAGAGAACGAATACAGCGTATCGGCCCGGTCAAAGAGCTTTGACCGCGCAATTCGTATATCTGCGTTTCTGGCATAAAGAGGCCGCATGACCGAGTTGTGTTCATATCCCGACACAAGGACCCTCGTACCTTCCTTTACGAGCGATTTTATCGCTATGTTAAGACCGTGGGTCGCGTTCATTGTAAAAACCACATTATCGGGCTCCGGGACCGAGAACATCTCGGCTATCGCGCACCGGCAGCTGAAGACTATCTCCGAAGCTCTCATTGCGTATTCATGCGCGCTTCTTCCGGTGCTTGCCGCTGTTTTCATCGCGTTCATCATCGCCTGTGAAACGCTGCGCGGCTTTTGCAGTGAGGTGGCCGCGCTGTCCAGATA
>CAKSXP010000267.1 GCA_934515035.1 uncultured Oscillospiraceae bacterium | reverse complement strand
TGTTAATATTATGACATATGTTAAATTTGTTCAACATTCTTCCCCCTTTTATAGCTATTCTGGCTAACGCCGCTTTATTAAAAAAACAGCCGCCGCGTAAAAACGCGGCGGCTGTTACCGTCGAAAAAAGCCCATAACCGAGGGGTATTGCGGCGAACGTCCGGGCTTATCAGAACAGGCTCATCTGGCTGCTGTCGGGCATATTACCCAGCGCTCCCAGAGCCTTGAGCTGCTCCAGATGGGTCTGGCTGACCTTTGGACAGGCGGCAGACAGCTCCTCAACGGATATAAACTCTTTCCCGCTCTCCCGGCAGGATACAAGGTCGCGCGCAGCGGTCTCTCCGAGACCGGATATCGCCACAAACGGCGGCCGCAGGCTCTTTGTCCCCGCTATATTGAATCTGGTCGCATCCGACTCGTAGAGGTCGATCGGGGCAAAATCCAGCCCTCTCATATAAAACTCATACACGACCTCGAGCGTCGTGAGCAGGTCCTCCTCCTTGGCAGTCGCGTTCGGATTCTTCCGGATGGCATTTATCCTGGTGCGCACAGCGTCTATCCCGCGCGTCATCATGTCTGCGTCAAAGGCGTCCTTCTGGCTTCTGCGGTAGAAATACGCTGAATAAAACGCCAGCGGTTCATGGACCTTGAACCACGCGATGCGGAAGGCCATCATAACATATGCAACGGCGTGTGCCTTCGGGAACAGGTATGCGATCTTCGCCAGCGACTCGATATACCACTCGGGCACGCCGAGTTCCTCCATCTTCTCGCGCCAGCCCTCCTGGAAGCCACCCTTCTTGACCTTTCCCTTTCGCACGGCCTCCATTATCTTGAAGGCCATCTTGGGCTCCATGCCCTTGGATATCAGAAATATCATAATATCGTCGCGGCAGCCGACGGTCTCCTTGACGCTCGCGGTCCCGGAGAGGACCAGCTCCCGGATGTTTCCCGCCCAGACGTCCGTGCCGTGCGAGAAGCCGGACAGGCGTATCAGCGTGTCGAAATCCTTCGGCTGCGTATCGACCAGCATCTGCCGCGTAAAGCCCGTTCCGAACTCCGGTATGCCCAGCGTTCCGGTCTTTCCGATGATGGGGTCATCGTCCGGCAGTCCCAAAGGCGCTGGAGAGCAGTATATCCCCATCGTCTCCTTGTCGTCGAGCGGTATTTTCCTTGCGTTGACGCCGGTCATGTCCTCCAGCATACGGATCATCGTCGGGTCATCATGCCCCAGCTCGTCCAGCTTGAGAAGGTTTGCCTCCATCTTGTGGTAGTCAAAGTGCGTCGTTATGATGTCCGAATCCTTGTCGTCCGCGGGATGCTGCACCGGGCAGAAATCGGTCACATCCATATCCTGAGGGATTATGACAAGTCCGCCGGGGTGCTGTCCCGTTGTGCGCTTGACGCCGACACAGCCGGCGGCAAGGCGGTTTTCCTCCGCCTTTGTGACGACCATATTGCGCTCTTCCAGATACTTTTTCACATAGCCATAGGCGGTCTTTTCCGCAAGAGTGCCGATCGTTCCGGCCTTGAAAACATGGTCCCGTCCGAACAGCGTTTCGGTGTATTTATGTGCGTTTGCCTGATATTCGCCGGAGAAGTTGAGGTCGATATCCGGGACCTTGTCTCCGCCGAAGCCAAGGAAGGTCTCAAACGGAATGTCAAAGCCGTCCTTGTCCATCATCGTTCCGCAGACCGGACACGCCTTGTCCGGCATGTCGGCTCCGCAGCCGTAATCCTTTCCGGATTCAAAATCCGAATACCGGCACTTCGGGCAGCGGTAATGCGCGGGCAGGGAGTTGACCTCCGTTATTCCCGACATATAAGCGACGATAGACGACCCGACGCTTCCTCTGGAGCCAACCAGATAGCCATGCGCAAGGGAATCGGCGACCAGCTTCTGAGCTGACATATATATAACGTCATAGTGTCTTCCGAGGATGTCATGGAGCTCGGTCTCGACTCGGCTCCTGACAAGCTCCGGCGGATCGTCTCCGTAGAGCTCCGTCATCCTGTCATAGACCAGGCGCTCAAGGTCCTCCGCGGAATTTTCAATCTTAGGCGCGTAGAGGTCCTTCGGCAGAAGCTCTATGTCCTCGCACATATCGGCGATCATGTTCGGGTTGGTTATAACGACCTCGCGGCATTTCTCCGCGCCGAGATAGGCAAACTCCTCCATCATCTCGTCGGTCGTCTTGAAATATATCGGCAGGCTCTTGTCCGCATCGGAAAACTTCTTTGCGGCAAGAAGGATATGGCGGTATATTTCCTGCTCCGGGTCGAGAAAATGCACGTCTCCCGTGGCAACGACGGGTTTTCCCATCTGTTCGCCAAGGCGGACGATAACGCGGTTCAGCTCCCGCAGTCCCTCGTCGTCCTTCACCTTTCCGTTTTCAACAAGAAAGCGGTTATTGCATATGGGCTGTATCTCAAGATAGTCGTAAAACGACGCGATGCGCTGAAGCTCCGCATTGCTCTTGCCGTAGAGCACCGCGTCAAAAAGCTCGCCCGCTTCGCAGGCGGTGCCGATTATAAGTCCCTCGCGGTACTGCATGAGCAGACTCTTTGGGATAGTCGGGTTTCTGTGAAAATGCTCCAGATGCGATTTTGATATCAGCTCATAGAGGTTTTTCAGTCCCTTCTTGTTCCGGACAAGCAGGATTATATGGCGCGTGTGGCGGTTCGTCGTCGTTTTCTTTCTCAGCTCCGCGCAGATCTTCTCGATGTCATCGACCGTTTCCGCACCCATTTCCTCCAGCATGACGATAAAGCGCTGGAGCATATAGACCAGCGTGACCGCGTCGTCGGA
>CAKSXP010000266.1 GCA_934515035.1 uncultured Oscillospiraceae bacterium | reverse complement strand
CTGTGCCGCGCGGGACAGCTCCTCCAGTGCCGCAGCAACAGTTCGCACCGCCGGCAGGATCCTCTGCCCCTCCGGCGTGAGCCGCGCGCCGCCCCGCCCGCGGTACATCAGGCGAAACCCAAACTCGCTTTCCAGTGAGTTTATCAGGTGGCTGACGTTCGACTGCGTGCAGCCAAAGTATTCCGCCGCTCTGGTCAGTCCGCCAAGCTCGGCAGCTTTTATAAAAACTTCGTATTTGGATGCCGTCATTTTTTCAGGTTCTCCTATTGCATTATTTGTCGAGATAAAGTATAATACCCCCATTCCATTAAATCAAGTAATGATTTACATGAAAACCTTTTATGGAATTTCAATTTTTGCACCAAAAAGAGAGAACGGAGAGTAAAAAATGAACGTTGAACTAATCGTCTTTATCATCTATCTGGCATTCATGCTCGGTATCGGCGTATGGTTCTTTGTCCGCTCAAAGGATGGCGGAGAAAAATCATACTTCCTCGGCGGACGCCAGATGGGTCCCTGGGTGTCCGCGCTTTCGGCCGGCGCCTCCGATATGAGTGCCTGGGTGCTTATGGGTCTGCCCGCATCCATTTACGCCGCCGGTATCGGTCAGGCCTGGATCGCCATCGGCCTTTCGATCGGATATGCCATCAGCTGGCTGGTCGAAGCGCCGCGCCTGCGCCGCTACACGATTGCCGCCAAAGACTCTATCACCATTCCGCAGTATCTGACCAACCGGTTCCTCTCCGGGAGCTATGCGCTCCAGGTCATCTGCGCGGTCATCTTCCTCGTCGCTTACACGATCTACGCCGCCTCCAGCATCAAGGCCTGCGGCACGCTTTTCAACACGGTCATCGGCATTGACCCCCAGGTCGCAATGTACCTCGCCGCCGTCATAATCGTCGGTTACACCTTCCTCGGCGGCTTCAACGCCGTCTGCTGGACGGACTTTTTCCAGGGCCTGCTGATGCTCGCCGCCCTTCTCGTCGCGCCCATCTTCGCGCTTGCGCTCATTCAGGGCGGTCAGGGCGCGGAGAGCGTCTCCGCGCTGCCCGAGGGCTACTGGAACCTCTTCGCAAACTGGAAGGACGTTGTCTCCGGTCTCGGCTGGGGTCTCGGCTACTTCGGCATGCCCCATATAATTGTCCGCTTCATGTCGCTCAGATCCGAAAAGGATCTCAAAAAGAGCGCCGCTATCGGCATAACCTGGAACGTGCTCATCGTCATTTTCTCCGTCGCGGCGGGCTGCATCGGCCACCTCTTCCTCGGCGAGATCGACGACAGCTCCGTTGTCTTTATCACAATGGTCCGCAAGATGTTCCCCGCGATCATTTCCGGCGTTCTTCTTTCCGCGATCCTCGCCGCATCCATGAGCACCGCGGACAGCCAGCTTCTCGCCTCCGCCTCCGCCTTCGCCAGCGATGTGTATAAGCCCATCATCCGCAAGGGAAAGGCCGGGAACAAGGAGATGAACTGGATCAGCCGTCTCGTTGTTCTGGCCATCGCCGTCATCGCCGTCATCATCGCCTCCGACCCCGACAGCGGTACGATCATGGGGCTTGTCGAGAATGCCTGGGGCGTGTTCGGCGCGGCCTTCGGCCCGGTCATCATGTTCAGCCTGTTCTGGAGGCGCCTGACCTTCGGCGGAGCCGTCGGCGGTATCCTCGCCGGCGCCGCCGTCGATATACTCTGGCTCATTTTCCTCGGAAGCACCGGCATTTACGAGATCATTCCCGGCTTTGCCGTCGGTCTCGTAACCGCCGTTGTCGTTTCCCTCGCGGGCAAGGCCCCCGGCAAAGAAGTCACGGATGTTTTCGACCGTGTCGCCGCCGGGCAGGAATAACGCCACTCAAATACGCGCAGCGCACCATCACGGTGCGCTGCTTTTTTTACCTCTTGACATATGCGGAAAAAGGTGTATTCTAAACATTAGATTATCGCTGTAAATAATTCTTTATGCAGAAGGGAGGAACCCGCTTGACACAAAGGGAACAGCAGATACTCGGCTGGATCCGCGAAAACCCGCTGATCTCGCAGCAGGAGCTGGCGGAAAAGGCCGGCATAACCCGTTCGTCGGTCGGCGTGCACATCTCTAACCTGATGAAAAAGGGCTGCATTGCCGGGCGCGGCTATGTTCTCGGCGCAGAGAAATACGTAACGGTCGTCGGCGGAGTCAACATCGACATTGGCGGCACCCCCGCCAGAAAGCCCGTTGAAAACGATTCCAATCCCGGCAGCGTGCATATGAGTCTGGGCGGAGTCGGGCGCAACATCGCCCACAACATGAGCCTGCTGGGGCTTGACGTCAAGCTTCTGACCGTTTTCGGCAACGACATGAACGCACAGAAAATTATCGAAAGCTGTGCGGAGCTCGGCATCGACGTGTCACAGTCCCCGGTCCTCGCGGGTGAACGCACCTCGACGTATCTGTTCATCAATAACGAACAGGGCGATATGCAGCTGGCCGTCAGCGATATGGAGATCTACGGCCATCTGACGCCGCAGCTGCTGGAAGCGCGCAGAAAGCTGATAAACGGCGCTTCCGCGGTCGTCTTTGACACAAACACTCCGCAGGAAAGCATAGAAGACCTGGCGGAAACAAGCACGGTCCCGCTGTTTGCCGACCCCGTGTCGACGGCAAAAGCGGAACGGCTGCGTCCCGTCCTTGGAAGGCTGCATACGCTCAAGCCGAACCGCATCGAGGCGGAACTGCTCTCCGGCGTTGCGATAAAGGACGAAGCCGGTCTGCAAAAGGCCGCGGAAAAGCTGCTTGAAACGGGTCTGAAACGCGTATTCATAACGCTGGGCGCAGACG
>CAKSXP010000265.1 GCA_934515035.1 uncultured Oscillospiraceae bacterium | reverse complement strand
CGAGGCTGTAAGGACCGGTGGAACGGGCGTGGATCTTATCGTCAACAAGGTGATGCAGCTTGAGGAAGTAAACATAGCCGACGGTCACAAGGTTGTCAAAGGGTTCGCCGGTACGTCCGTCGTAGAGGACGCTCTTGCCGTCGGAGCGAAGTCCGGCGTAATCGAGAAGCTCGCGTATCTCACCCTCGTTGGCGCCGTTGAAAATAGGCGTTGCGACCTTCCAGCCGAGAGCCTGTGCCGCGTATCCGAGGTGGACCTCCAGGACCTGTCCTATGTTCATTCGGGACGGAACACCCAGCGGGTTAAGGACGATATCCAGCGGCGTGCCGTCAGGCAGATAAGGCATATCCTCCTGCGGCAGGATGCGGGAGACGACACCCTTGTTGCCGTGACGTCCGGCCATCTTGTCGCCGACGGAAATCTTTCTCTTCTGTGCGATGTATACGCGCACGACCTCATTCACGCCGGGGCCGAGCTCGTCGCCGTTTTCGCGGGTAAAGACCTTGACGTCCACAACGATGCCGGTCTCGCCGTGAGGAACCTTGAGCGAGGTGTCGCGCACTTCGCGCGCCTTCTCGCCGAATATCGCACGGAGCAGGCGTTCCTCTGCGGTAAGGTCGGTCTCGCCCTTGGGAGTGACCTTGCCGACGAGAATGTCGCCGCTGCGGACTTCCGCGCCGATCATGATTATGCCGCGCTCATCGAGGTACTTGAGCGCGTCCTCGCCCACACCGGGGATGTCACGCGTGATCTCCTCGGGTCCGAGCTTGGTATCGCGTGCGTCGCATTCGAACTCCTCGACATGGATCGAGGTGTAAACGTCGTCCATTACCAGACGCTCGTTGAGCAGGACGGCGTCCTCGTAGTTATATCCTTCCCACGTCATGAAGCCGACGAGGATGTTCTTGCCGAGAGCCAGCTCGCCCTGGCTGGTGGACGGGCCGTCGGCAATGACGTCGCCCTTCTCCACCCGGTCGCCGACAGAAACTATCGGGCGCTGGTTAACGCAGGTGCCCTGGTTGGAGCGTGCAAACTTGATAAGGTGATGATTCTTGATCTCGCCGGAATCATATTTGATGGTGACGTCGGTAGCGCAGACCTTTATAACGGTTCCGGAATCCTCCGCGACTATAACAACACCGGAGTCAACGGCGCACTTGTGCTCCATGCCCGTCGCAACGATCGGGGCCTGGGTCGTCAGCAGAGGAACAGCCTGACGCTGCATGTTTGCGCCCATCAGCGCACGGTTGGCGTCGTCGTTCTCGAGGAACGGGATTAGTGCGGTGGCGACGGAGACCATCATGCGCGGGGATATATCAACATAATCGACGCGCTGCTTATCGACCGCAATGATCTCGTCGCGGTGACGGCAGGTGATTCGGTTATTGATAAAGCAGCCGTTTTCATCGACAGGCTCCGTGGCCTGGGCGATGATGTAGTTGTCCTCAACATCGGCGCTGAGGTATTCGACCTCATCCGTTACGCGGCATTCGGCCTTGTCTACCTTGCGGTAGGGCGCGATAAGGAAGCCGTATTCATTTACGCGCGCATAGCTGGCCAGATATCCGATAAGTCCTATGTTCGGGCCTTCAGGCGTCTCGATCGGGCACATGCGGCCGTAATGGCTGTAATGTACGTCTCGAACTTCGAAGGATGCGCGGTCACGGGACAGACCGCCGGGGCCGAGTGCGGACAGACGGCGCTTATGCGTGAGCTCAGCCAGCGGGTTGTTCTGGTCCATGAACTGGCTCAGCGGAGAAGAACCGAAGAATTCCTTGATAGCCGCGGTGACGGGACGGATATTGATAAGGCTCTGCGGAGTCACTATATCCAGATCCTGCAGCGTCATGCGCTCGCGGATGACGCGCTCCATGCGGGAGAAGCCGATGCGGAACTGGTTTTGCAGCAGTTCTCCGACGCTTCTCATGCGGCGGTTGCCGAGATGGTCGATATCATCGGGATTGCCGACGCCGTGCGCCAGGCAGTTGAGATAGTTGACAGACGCGAAAACGTCGTCGGCGATAATATGCTTGGGTATCAGGACGTCGATATTGTCCTGAAGCGCTTCCTTGAGTTCATCGCCGGAATAGCTGTCGAGCAGCTGGCGCAGAATAATGAAACGGACGCGCTCCTTGATGCCGATCTCCTTAGGATCAAAATCAACAAAGCGGGATATATCCACCATGCCGTTTGAGAACACGCGCAGTTCCTTGCCGTCGACCATTATCCATGCGTCGATAACGCCGCAGGCGTCTATCTCTTCCGCGCGCTCACGCGTGAGGACCTCGCCAGCTTCCGCGATGATCTCGCCGGTCATCGGGTCTACAACGGGTCTGGCAAGAGTATGTCCGTTCAGGCGGGACCACAGTGCCAGCTTCTTGTTGAACTTGTAGCGTCCGACAGTGCTGATGTCATAGCGCCGGCGGTCAAAGAACAGATTCTCGAGCAGGGATTCAGAGGTCTCGACCGTCGGGGGATCGCCGGGACGCAGCTTGCGGTAGATCTCGATCAGGGATTCCTCGCGCGAAGGCGCCGTGTCCTTTTCGATGGTGGCTACCATGCGCTCATCGCGGCCGAATATGTCAAACAGGCGCTCGTTGGTTATCGCGCCGATCTCCGGAGTGTCCGTGCAGCTGAGCCAGGTGTACGGCTTGTCCGGATCGTACTTGCCCATTGCCTTGAGAAGCATTATCACGGGAAGCTTGCGGTTTTTATCGATACGGACATAGAACACGTCGTTGGCGTCGGTTTCATATTCCAGCCACGCGCCGTGGTAAGGGATGATCGTGGTCCCATAAGTGGAAACGCCGGTCTT
>CAKSXP010000264.1 GCA_934515035.1 uncultured Oscillospiraceae bacterium | reverse complement strand
GACGGCCGTACCGGCGAGCCCTTCGACAATCTGGTCACTGTTGGCTACCCCTACTACCTGAAGCTCCATCACCTGGTTGACGATAAGATCCATGCCCGTTCCACCGGCCCGTATGCCCTGGTCACCCAGCAGCCTCTGGGCGGCAAGGCCCAGTTCGGCGGCCAGCGCTTCGGCGAAATGGAAGTCTGGGCTCTGGAGGCCTACGGCGCGGCCTATACCCTGCAGGAGATACTCACCGTCAAGTCCGACGACGTCACCGGACGTGTGCGCACCTATGAAGCTATCGTCAAGGGACACAATGTGCCGCAACCCGGCGTTCCGGAGTCGTTCAAGGTTCTGGTCAAGGAGCTTCAGTCCCTCTGCCTCGATATCCGCGTTCTTGACAAGGACGGCAACGAGATCGAACTCAAGGATGATGATGACGACGATTTCGTCCCCAACTTCGATGACAGCCGCTATGAGTCCGATGACAGCGAGCTTATCGACGCGGGATATGCCATCGAGGACATCAATGAAGATGAGCTTGAGCTTGACGATTACGGCGACGACGCCGATGATGACGCCGACGACGATGATTTCAGTGATGAGGAGGATCTGTAAAATATGAGTAATACACCCTTTGAATCCATAAAAATCGGGATGGCCTCTCCCGAGATGATCCTTTCCTGGTCCTCCGGCGAGGTCAAAAAGCCCGAAACCATAAACTATAGAACTCTTAAGCCCGAACGTGACGGTCTGTTCTGCGAGCGTATTTTTGGACCGACCAAGGACTGGGAGTGCCACTGCGGAAAGTATAAGAAGATCCGCTATAAAGGCAAGATATGTGACCGCTGCGGCGTTGAGGTCACCCGTTCCAAAGTCCGCCGCGAGCGTATGGGACACATCCAGCTTGCCGCACCTGTTTCCCATATCTGGTATTTCAAGGGCATACCCTCCAGAATGGGCCTGCTGCTTGACCTTACGCCGAGGATCCTTGAAAAGGTCCTCTACTTCGGCAGCTATATCGTTACCGATCCCGGATTCACTCCGCTGCAAAAATGCCAGATACTTTCCGAGAAGGAATACCGCGATCTCCGTGAAAAGTATGAGGACGATTTTGACGCCGGAATGGGCGCGGAGGCTATCAAGAAGCTTCTCGCCGATATCGACTGCGAACAGCTCTCCATTCAGCTCCGCGCGGAGCTCAAGACCGCTTCCGGACAGAAAAAGGCCAAGATCGTCAAGCGCCTTGAGGTCGTCGAGGCCTTCCGCCAGAGCGGAAACGATCCCACCTGGATGATAATAGACGTTCTGCCCGTCATACCTCCGGAGATCCGTCCCATGGTCCAGCTCGACGGCGGCCGCTTTGCGACCTCCGACCTGAACGACCTTTACCGCCGCGTTATAAACCGCAATAACCGCCTTAAGAGGCTCATCGACCTGAATGCACCGGACATAATCGTCCGCAACGAAAAGCGTATGCTCCAGGAAGCCGTCGACGCGCTTATCGACAACGGCCGCCGCGGCAGGGCCGTTACCGGAGCCAACTCCCGCGCGCTCAAGAGCCTGAGCGATATGCTCAAGGGCAAGCAGGGGCGCTTCCGCCAGAACCTGCTGGGCAAGCGTGTTGACTATTCCGGCCGAAGCGTTATCGTCGTCGGACCTGACCTGAAGATCTATCAGTGCGGCGTCCCCAAGGAGATGGCTATCGAGCTGTTCCGTCCCTTCGTTATGAAGAAGCTCGTTGAGGACGGCGTTGCAAACAACATCAAATCCGCAAAGAAGATGGTCGACAAACAGCGCACCGAGGTCTGGGACGCGCTGGAAGTCGTCATCAAGGACCACCCCGTTCTGCTTAACCGCGCGCCTACGCTGCACCGTCTCGGCATACAGGCGTTCGAGCCCATCCTTGTTGAGGGCCGCGCGCTGAAGCTGCACCCGCTGGTCTGCACCGCTTATAACGCGGACTTCGACGGAGACCAGATGGCTATCCACGTCCCCCTGTCCGCAGAGGCACAGGCGGAGGCACGAATACTCATGCTCTCGGCAAACAACCTGCTGCGTCCGCAGGACGGACAGCCGGTCACCGTTCCGACGCAGGATATGATCCTCGGCGCGTACTATCTGACGTATATCCGCATCGGCTCTGCCGAAAAGGGCGCCGAGAAGGTCTTTGTCAAGGATGCCGGCGGCACCGATCTGCCCGTTGGCGAAGTCGTTGACGCAGATCTGTTCCTCGAAAAGCTGGAAGAGGCAAAGAAAGCAGGGGAGAGCCTGCCCGAGTATACTCCCGTCCATGCATACCGCGACGCCAACGAGGCGATAATGGCATATAACGACGGTTCCATCGGTCTGCATGCGCCTATCCGTATGCGCATGACCAAGACCATCAACGGCGAGCCGGTAACAAGGCTCATAACCACATCCGTCGGCCGCATCATTTTCAACGAGCCTATCCCGCAGGATCTGGGCTATGTTGACCGCACCGACCCCGCTCGCCAGTTTGACCATGAGATCAGCTTCCAGGTCGGCAAGAAACAGCTCGGCGATATTATTGACCGCTGCATCAACAAGCATGGCTTCACCATCAGCGCGGAGGTCCTTGACAACATCAAGGCCCTTGGCTACAAATACTCCACAAAGGGCGCGATCACGATATCCATTGCGGATATGACGATCCCCGAGCAGAAGCAGATACTGATAAGCGATACCGAGAAAAAGGTCCTGAACATCGAAAGACAGTATAACCGCGGCTTCATAACCGATGACGAGCGTTATCGTCTGGTCGTTGCCGAGTGGGAAAAGACCACGAAGGATGTTACCGACGCGCTTCAGAGC
>CAKSXP010000263.1 GCA_934515035.1 uncultured Oscillospiraceae bacterium | reverse complement strand
TTTTACTTTTTGCCTTGCTGTGACTTCCTTGTAATACTTAACTGATTATAACATGACGAGATAATCTTTACAAGTGAAATTTATATAAAATCGCAAAAAATGCTCTTCAAAATAACCGCGACCATGGGCAAATGTACAACGCTTCCGTCATATTGTACACGGCCTGCCCAATAAAATCCGGGTTTGGTATTCTCTTTACTATATTTTTCCGGCCGATACCGCGCGTTCCGGCGTCAGCCGGTCCGCCGGCGGGGAATCAACGCCCTTTACAAATAAAAAATCAAATACTTCTTTCAAAAACGGATAATATATGGTATAATTGATTTTATCTGAAATCAGGGGGTGTCCCGGTATGGACTGGGATAAACTTAAAGCCGAGTGTCTCGAGTGCAGAAAATGCGCTCTCTGCGAGACCCGGACCAACGTCGTTTTCGGCGTCGGCAACCCGAACGCAGAGGTCCTTTTCATCGGTGAAGGGCCGGGAGAACAGGAGGACCTTAAAGGCGAGCCTTTCGTTGGCCGCGCCGGAAAGCTGCTCGACGAGATGCTTGAGATGATCGGTCTCGGCCGGAGCAAGATCTACATCGCAAATATGGTAAAGTGCCGGCCTCCCAAGAACCGCGATCCGCTCGAAAGCGAACAGGCCGCCTGCTCCGAATGGCTCAGCGCACAGATAAAGCTTATTGACCCGAAGCTTATCGTATGTCTGGGAAGAATTGCCGCCATGACCTTTATCCGTCCCGACTTCCGCATAACGCGGGAACACGGACAGTGGTTCGAGGCGGACGGCATCAGGCGCATGGCACTGTACCATCCCGCCGCTCTTCTGCGCGACCCGCGCAAGCGCCCCGAGACCTTTGTCGATCTCAAGCTGCTGCAAAAAACGATCCTTGAGACCTGCACCCACACCCCTGTTGAAATGATCGAAAACATCTGAAAGGAACGCCAAATAACATTATGTTGGAATTGAAACCGGTGGAGATAACCGACAAGGCATGGGTCGATCCCATTGTATTCGCCGAAGATTCCCTGAGCGCCGACTATAACTTCGGCAGCATGTTCCTGTGGGATCCGTCCTACAACCAGCACATCGGCAGAATGGGCGGCCGCCTTATCGTCAAGCCCACTTATGGAGAACCACACTTTTTCGCATATCCTATCGGAACGGGCGATCTCGCTCCCGTTATCGAGGCAATGAAAACGGACGCCGGTGAAAGCGGCTTTCCCTTTATTCTCCGCGGCGTTGCGAAAGAACATATCGCGCAGCTGGAAGAAGTATTCCCCGGATGCTTCGAATACTCGTCCTCCCGCAACTTCTTTGACTATATCTACCCTGCCGAAAAGCTCGCCACGCTCTCCGGAAAGAAGCTGCACGGAAAACGCAACCACATCAACCGCTTTGTCGAGGAAAACGACTGGAGCTACCGTGCCCTGACGCGCAGCATGGAAAGCGAATGCATGGACATGCTCAGCGACTGGGAAAACGCAAACGAGGATCAGCGCGAGGCCGGCGCAAACGAAGAGCGCGTCGCCATCGAGCGGGCCTTTGAGTATTACGACGAGCTGGGGCTGGAGGGCGGCGCCCTTTACTCCGGCGGAAAGCTGATTGCCTTCACCATCGGCGAAAAGATATCCTCGACCGGCTTTGACGTGCACTTTGAAAAAGCATATTCTGAGATCGAGGGCGCATATCCCATGATATGCCGCGAATTTGTCCGTCAGGTCATAACCGATCACCCCGAGATAAAATACATCAACCGGGAGGACGACATGGGCAAGGAAAATCTCCGCAAGGCCAAGCAGTCGTTCTATCCCGAGTTTCTCGTTGAGAAATACACCGCCGTCTGGAAGGAGCAGTAAATGGACGTTTCTGCCGTGCGCCCGTCGCGCCCCGGCGACGAACCCGCGCTCAAAGGCATCTGGAAAGCCGCCTTCGGCGACGATGACGAGTTCATCGACCGCTTCATGGCCGAGGTATATACTCCGGGCAACGCTTCCGTGGCCGAGATGGACGAAAAGGTCGTCTCCGCAATATATCTGCTCACGGGGACCGCTATGGTCATGCCGGACGGGAAAGCTTTTCACGCGCCTTATTGCTACACTCTGGGCACGCTGCCGGAATACCGCGGCCACGGGCTTGGCGCTTCCGTATCCGAGCACATCATGCGCTCGGCGATGAGTTCCGCCCCGATGGTCGCTCTTGTCCCGGCCGAACCCAGTCTTTACGGCTGGTATGCCGATACTTTCGCGCTGTATCCGATCTCTGAGCTGCGCGAAGCATCGTTTGTCGTCTCCGAGCTCGCGGAGCGGCCGGAAAAAGCCCGGGTCCACCGGGTCGATAACAAAAGCTATGTCCGGCTGCGTGAGCTTATGCTCGGCGGCAAGTGCCACATCCGCTTCAGCTCGCTGCTGATTGGCTGGTACGACCACTATATCCGCGCTGCCGGCGGAGGACTTTATCTTCTGGATATCGACGGAAACGCGGGCTGCGCCGCGTGCGAGATCGAGGACGGGCATCTGTCCGTAAAAGAGCTTCTCTTCCCGCGCGGAAATTTCCGCAATGCCCTTTCGGCGCTTGCCGGAGAGTTCAAGTGCAGCACCATGACGGTGCGTTCGCCCGTTTTCTTCCCCAGCGAGGGGCAGACGCGCGACTGTGCCGTTGCAAGGCTTGCAGCCGGCTTTTCGCTGCCCGAAAAGAGCAGCGTCTGGTGGGGACTGGCTTTTGACTGAAAATTCTTTTGGATTTAACATTTTCATAACATATTCACGGTTGTTTTGTTAATATCTTTCTACTAATATATACTCATTAAGAGACAGTTTTCATCTTTTTCATTT
>CAKSXP010000262.1 GCA_934515035.1 uncultured Oscillospiraceae bacterium | reverse complement strand
GTTAAATACGTCTTTGATAACTACTGCTACATCTCCATGTTCCGTGTTTATGAGTCTTTCGGCTACAACACCAGCGTTATCCGTGATGCCAACTTTGCAAACCTTGAGTATGGCCCGGACCTCTCCCTCTGCGACTTCGTATATTGATTCGTCAAGGGTCGATATATCAGCCAAAAAACGAAATAACGACTGCCGCCGGGTATTCCGGCGGCAGTTTTGATTTGTGCTGATGCAGGATGAGATCCCGGAGGCAGCGCCGGCCAAGCGCGAGATCACGGAGTTTGTAAAAAAGATATTGGAAATATAAAAAGAAGTGCCCATACGGGCACTTCTTTTCAGTTTGGAAATAGCCTCGCAGAGTTTACGCCCGCAGGCGTAAAGAAAATCAAAATCATTTTTTCCGATGACATGTGCGTCGGAAAAAATACTTCTCAGTCCGCTAGTGTGCGAGCTGTCCGCCAGGGGGGGCGGACAACGAGTGCGCGCGGCGGGCTGCATCCTGTTGTCGAAAAAGCCCATAGGAGCTTTTTCGACAGTACAAAGAGAAGTGCCCATACGGGCACTTCTTTTCATTTTGTCTGGTTTTTCAGATAATCCTGTATCGCCTTCTCAACAAGGCGCACTTCTTTTTCAAAGTTGGAGGCGGATACACGCAGCGCTCCATGGCTCAGGATGATTATCTGCTCAAGTCCGTCAGATGTAGCAACGCGCACATGATGCTTTTTCCCAAGCTCGCTGGTCACCTTTTCAATATACATATCGGCCGTCTCGGCCTCTTTGGTATAAACGATCGAGAAATCGCCGAACCGCTCTATCGAGCCGGGGTTTCCCTTGACCTTATAGGCGTCGAAAACAAGGATAACGGGGCAACGGCGGAAGCCCTGGTAATTGCGCAGAATGTCTGTAAGTCTTGTCCGCGCAAGGTCCAGACTCTTTTCCGCCAGCTTTTTGAGCTCATCCCACGCGAAGATTATGTTATAGCCATCGACGAGCACGAACTCCGGGCCGCTTATGCGCTGCGCGCCCTTATAGGGCTTGTACTCCCGCGGCTCCTTCCTCGGCGTGCGCATCGCCCCGATGCGGTCACGTTTGATTGGGCCATAGGTCCGCTCAAAAATGCTCATAAGCTCCTTGTCCGTTGCGACCATCTCGCAGTAACGCTTTGCCATCTCGCTCACCGGTTCCTCTTCCTCCGGTGGGCTGATGACGCTGGGCAGGTGCATATGCTGCGGCACATCGCTCCATTTTATATTCACACCCGCTCCGTGAGAGCAGAAAACGCTGTCCGGTGTGTTTTCAAGATCACTCTCCGGGTCATAACCGATAGCGTCAACGACGGCGTCCTGATCCCGGCAGGGCTCATAGCCCTTCAGCGAGAGAGAAAACCGTCCGAGTCCGCAGGTATATGCAACGACCTCCTGCGGGTAATCCCGCATTGCGGCAACAGGCCCGGAGCCGGTCAGGACAGAATAGTCCTGATTTGTCTCCGATACAGAGAACTCGGCCCCCATGCGCTGGAAATCGCTCATCGCACGTCCGACATTTGCCTGCGGCAGCTCGAGGCGGAAATCGTACCACGGCTCGAGAAGCACGCTCTCTGCCTGCATAAGTCCCTGACGCACGGCGCGATAGGTCGCCTGGCGAAAATCTCCGCCCTCAGTGTGTTTGAGATGCGCGCGTCCGGACACCAGCGTTATCGTCATATCGGTGATCGGCGAGCCCGTCAACACGCCGAGATGCTGCTTTTCGAGCAGGTGCGTCATGATGAGCCGCTGCCAGTTCCGGTCAAGTTCATCCTCCGGACAGGCGGAGCTTATATGCAGTCCGCTGCCGCGCTCTGCCGGCTCCATCAGAAGATGTACCTCCGCATAATGGCGCAGCGGCTCATAATGGCCGACGCCCTCGACGGGTCCGGCTATCGTCTCACGGTAGAGGATGCTTCCCTGACTGAAGGAAACGTCAAGTTCAAAACGTTCCAGCAGGGTGTCATGCAGTATTTCGAGCTGGACCGGGCCCATGAGCTGGACGCGGATCTCCTGATGCTGCCCGTTCCAGTCCACATGCAGCTCCGGCTCCTCTTCCTCGAGCTGGCGGAACCGGGACAGCGCCTTGTGCACATCGTATCCGGCCGGGAGGATAACGCTGTAAGTCAGAACAGGCTCCAGCGAAGGTGACGGCGAATGCGCTTCGGCCCCGAGTCCAAGCCCCGGAGACGTCCGGGAAAGGCCGACCGCGGCAACGATCTCGCCGCAGACAGCGCTGTCCACGGTTTTGAACTTTGCCCCGGAATATACGCGGAGCTGGGTCACCTTCTCCTCCCATCCCGGTCCGGAGAGCGTGTCGCGCACATGCAGAACGCCGCCTGTCACCTTGAGGTGCGTAAGGCGCGTGCCCTGTTCGTCGCGCGAAACCTTGAAAACCTTGGCGGAAAAGCCGGATTTTTCCGGCGCCGCGGGGGCAAAGCGCTCCAGCCCGCGCAAAAATTCTTCCACTCCCTCGAGCTTCAGCGCGCTGCCGAACCAGCAGGGGAATATCCGGGCGCGAGATATCGCATCCGCCATTGCGCCGTCTGAGATAACTTCGCTTTCCAGATATTCGTCCAGCAGGGTCTCGTCGCAAAGCGCAAGGGATTCATAGTCGGGCGACTCCATATCAACGAAACCGTCGCCAAGCTCACGACGAAGCTTTTCAAGGATCGCGCCCTTCTCCGCTCCGGGGAGGTCCATCTTATTAACAAAAACAAATGTCGGGATACCGCGCTGCCGCAGCAGCTTCCAGACGGTGAGCGTGTGGCTCTGCACCCCGGCGGGACCGCTGACGACGAGTATCGCGCAGTCCAGAACGTCCAG
>CAKSXP010000261.1 GCA_934515035.1 uncultured Oscillospiraceae bacterium | reverse complement strand
CACAGGATTCAACGGCTGACTCGTTATCTCTACAGGCTAGAAAGGCCCTCCCCCAGCGAGAATTTATCAGCTTAAGCGATAATGCCATCAATATTATTACAATTACCATATACAGGTAATAATATGATCTTGTACTATCGAATGCGAACCCGGCTAAAGACAGACTTGGTATTTGCCTTAGGCCCATCGCTCCTCCTGTTATGCTAAGATTGTTCAACACCAGCTTAATAATTTCTGAGAAGCCTATTGTTGTAAGCGCAAGGTATATCCCGCGTATACGCAGGCTTGGCCAGCCAAGGATCTGTCCAAGAAGTACCCCCATCAACATGGAAAACACCAGCGCCAGCCATGGGTTCATATTAAACGTTGTGGTGAGGATGCCCGATACGTACGCGCCCAACGCCATTACACCGGCCATGCCAAGCATCGGTTGTCCCGTTAATCCACATATAAAATTCAACCCTATTGCTGCAACTATATTTACAAGAACCTGGCACATCACGGTCAAATAATAATCATTTTTGACAAACATGGGAACCAACGCACCAATCACAATGAGTACGCTCCACTTTAGAAGACTAAATTTGCTATTTGGTATCTTCATTTCCCTGCACCTCTGCCTACCACTACAGTTGATGTTTTCCTACGCTTGACCCTTCCGGCACCCATGGCCTTTTTGACCGCAATCCCATTTGGCTTAACTATAAGGAACAGGATCATAAGCACAAACGATACAATATCCTTGTATACCGTAGGGCCAAAGAAGCAATATGTGCTCTCCAATATACCAATAGTCAACCCGCCAACTATAGCACCCATATATGAACCGAAGCCACCTATTACACCTGCCGCAAAGCCCTTTAATGCTATCAGCGAAGACATGTTATGCCCTACGCTAAAGAGCGGTATTACCAAAATGCCTACCAAAGCGCATATGGCAGAGCTGGCCGCAATGCTAAAAGCCATAGCAAAGGTAACATTTATGCCCATAAGCTTTGCCGCAGTCCTATCCTGCTGTACTGCTCTTATTGCGCGCCCAAGTTTGGTATAGGTAAAAAACAGCTTTTGCACAATAAGCAACAATATCGATATACCTATAATGTAAAAGTACACAACTGAAAAGGATATCCCCTTAACCCTGATATATCCCGTAAGAAAGCCCGGTATGCTAAATCCGAGCGGGCCCCATATCAAGCGGATTATCTCCTTCATGAAAAAAGATAGGGTTACCGCGCCCATTACAGTGAAAAACACTGAGCTATGTTCTCTTAGCGGTACAAAGATCATTGTTGCGCATAATATTCCATATAGTATAAGGAAGCCCATCGTAGCTAAAAAAGATTGCGCGGGCGTAAGCCCATTGTTTATTATCAATCCTCCAAAGAAGAAAGCAGCCATGGTTATAAATCTTTCATGAGCAAAATTGCATATGCCGCAAGAATTCCATATTAAAGATTGCTCAATCGCAATAAGGCAATAGATAAAGCCCATTGCAATCCCGGAAACCATAAGTTGTATGATGGTTGACATAATTTTAATCTACAATGAAGGCTTGGGCTTCATTGCCTTTCTCCGGCATCGGATGAAGTATTCGGTACCGCTCATCCTTATATTTATGGACGAGCCTTTATAGAAAAATACCATCTGCGTTGTGGAAACTTTTTGGGTTTCCACAACGCGTGGCACCTTAACGCTAAGCAGACGACCTACTTAAACAACATTAGAACTCGCTTTCTTTCAGGGACGTAATAACCTGCAAAACGTTATCCTGGTTCTGCCCTATGATAACCTCGTGGTCAAGATTGCGGTTTTCATCGCAGTATACTGAGCCGCAGTTCAAAATCAGCTCCTGATCCTTGCCTACGTTAAACAGCTCATTGTACAGGTTTTCCCTTGTCATTTCATCACAACGGCCCAGTGCATCGGCCATTATCATTACGGCATCATACCAGAAGGACGCGGCGGTATTGGGATTAGTACCATACAACTCTGTATACCGTTTTACAAAATCCTTCGGGGCTTGATTCGGATTATCAAGGGACCAGTCAGCAGTGCAATAAGTTCCGTTTGAAATTGCCGGGTCGGATATGCCGGCATAAAACGCAGCGTTCACAAAGCCAGGGCCCCCAAGGATCGGCACAGTATCCATTTCAAGTTCCCTGTACTGGCGGCAGATAATAGCGCATTCAGCGCCATGACTCCATACTATTATGCCATCACAACCAGCGTCCTTAAGCTTCAATAGGCCCGCAGTCATATCCGTATCACCACGATTATGCGCTTCTGATGCGGTTACCTTCATTCCCAGGGTATCAAGGTATGATGTGATAACCTGGAAGGCGCCTGTGCCGTAATCATCGCCAGAGTACAATACGCCGATATTTTTTGCACCCAGGGTGTTGATCATATAATTTGCGGCAACCCTTGCTACAAAGGAATCCGCCAGCCTAAACCTGAACAGATAAGGATTCTCCAATTTATCAATAGTGATAGAGCCGCCGCCCTGTAGCATGGGGATTTTATAATCCTTAACTATATCACTTATTGCAACTGTATAGCTGCTGCTCATAATACCCAGCATACCAAGAATGGATTCATCACTGGCAAACTTGGTGGCAACGTTCATCGTTGTGTTTGCATCATTTGCATCGTCCTCAAACTGGAGTACCAGCTTATAGCCGTTAACCCCGCCCGCAGCATTGATCTCGTCCGCTGCCATCTGTGCTCCCTTAGTTCCACCATCGCCATCAAGCGGCTGAGGGCCTGTCTTGGACACAAATACACCGATCTTCACTTCGCCCTTAACTTCGCTTTTAGGCTCGTTAACCTCGGCTGGAGCCTGTCCCGTTTCAGCCG
>CAKSXP010000260.1 GCA_934515035.1 uncultured Oscillospiraceae bacterium | reverse complement strand
AGTCAGCGTATATGCCAGCTTTTTAAGCGTTGTTGTGTGTATATGCTTCCATTGCGTGGCGGTCGTGACCGCGCCGATGAACAGCAAAAGCAGATAAGTGTTTGCAATGCTTTCAAGGGCGGATAACACGACGGGAAGGACGTTCTGGCCCAGATACAGCCCGGAGAAAAACATGACAAAGTTGCATATCAGCGAGAGAAAGGACAGTACGATCGCCGGCATGATAGACATTGACATATCGAAACAGCTGAAATCACGATACTTGAATATGCCGGAAAACAGCCGCAGACCGTATTTGTTGAATACCTGAAGATACCCCTTTGACCATCTCAGCCTCTGCTTCCATGACTGGCTGAAGCGCACGGGCTGCTCGTCATATAGTACCGCGCTGCCGCAGTAGCCGATCTTTACGCCGTCGAGCACATTGTGGACGGTGAATTCAATATCTTCTGTAAGCAGGAAAAAGTGCCAGCCGCCGCAGCTTTTCAGTATTTCGCGGCTGAAGAGAAAACCGGTTCCGGAAACGGCACAGCTTGTGCCAAGCAGCATACGGGCGTGGTTGAGAAACTCGGATTCGCGGAGGAACCACAGGGAATAGCCTGCGGAGATCCAGTTGTCACCGTAGTTCTTGGAGTTGCGGTAGCTGGTGACAACGGGCGTGCGGGCGGAAAACACCTTGTTCATTTCGCTTATGTAATTATACTTCAGCAGATTGTCCGCATCAAACACAAAGTATCCGTCGAAAGCATCCTGACCAAAGTCCCTGTATATCTGTCTCAAAAGATAGTTGAGCGCATATCCTTTTCCGACATGTCTCATATCAGAACGGCGGTAAACTATTGCGCCATGCGAGGCGGCGGCCTCGGCTGTCAGATCCGTGCAGTTATCTGCGACCACAAAAACCTTTATCAGTTCGCGGGGATAATCCTGCTTATCGATGCTGTCAAGCAGCTGGGCGATGACCTGCTGTTCGTTGCGCGCAGAAATGAGCAAAGCATATTTCCTGAGAGGCGCAGGACCGGATGGACGCCGCCTGTGCAGGAGCGTTACCGGTATATAAAAGAGCTGATATGAATAACAAATGATAAATATAGCAGCTATTATGAAGTTCACTGTACGTGCAATTTCAAAAATCTGCATTTTTGATCCCTCCGTCGGAAATGTCGGGGGCAGGACAGGAATCCTTTGTTTTTACCCCTGCCTTTATGTTATCATTTGTCCTTTTAAGAATAAATCACCTGAGAGTTTAAGCTTGTCTTAAAAAATTTTGAAGGCGGATTAACTTATGCGTGAACTGCATCGCTTTCAAAACAATAGTAACTGGATTGTAATTGACGCTAAATTTTCAGTAAATTATAATAATACCATCGGTTGACAAGTGCAGGCACGGTTTTGACTGGCAGAAATACGTCCATACGGCGTCAATTCCCTTGCCAACCGATGACAGTAACAATTAGGCAAGGGCCTGTATTATCTTGAAAGGAGCTTTACTATGAGCTGGAGAACTCCCCCTGAACCCATTGGCAAAGAGTTGATAAAGGAAACCTACGACGCCGATGTTGTTGTTGTCGGCCTCGGATACGCCGGAACTACCGCTTTCCGGGCGGCGCAGGAGGCCGGAGCGTCAACAATAGGCATCGAGTTTCAGAAAGAGAATCGCTATACAGGTTACGGAAGAGATATCGGCCATCTGAATTCCAAATTTCTCAAGGAGCGCGGCGTTCCCGAGGTAGATCCGATCGAGTTTTACAATGAATGGATGCGCCGAGCCGGAAACAGAGCAAACGGCGAACTGGTAATGAAGTTTGCAAAAAACTCCGGCGAAACCTTTGACTGGTTCACCGATGTTATGGATGAAGAGGGCTTTAAGAACATGCACGTTGCCTTCTGGCCGAACGGAAATGAGAAGTTTAAGGAGGAGGCGCGCAGCGGAGGCTTTATTCTCAACGGATTCCGCTTCTGGAACGGTACAGCGCAGTTTCCCGATCCCAGCCCAATGGGCTGGCCCGGTCACCCCTCGCTTCCTGAAGTTGCAAAGCTGAATCAGGATAAGGCTGTCTCACAGGGAGCGCGCGCATTTTACGGCATCGAGGCAATGCAGCTTGTCAGGACCGGGGAGCGCATTACCGGAGTTATCGGAAAGGACAGGGAAGGGAACTATTATCAGTATAACGGCAAAAAAGGCGTTATACTCGCGACCGGCGACTTTTCCGCAAATCCGGAGATGCTTCAGGAGCTCGCGGTAGATATAACCGATCTTTATACGCCTGACGACAAGCCGATGCGCAACGGCGGACGAAACGGACGCGGCATACAGATGGGCGTCTGGGAGGGCGCAAGACTTGAGACCCGGCCGCTTCCGACAATGGGCGGAAATCAGATAGGCGGCATGGGCGGATACTGTCCGTTCGGCGGCGTCTGGCTCGACAGGGAGGGCAGACGTTTCTGCAACGAGGTATTCGGCGGCAGCGAACTTGTCGGCCTGGCCGGAAACCAGACTGTTCGCGGCGAGACTTATACAGTATTTGATGAACACTGTCTCGAGAATGAGCTTTCCTACGCCGTTCCCGCACATGGCGGATTTGATGTCAGCGTTGGCGGAGCGGTTGAAAAGCTGGAGTCATTGTTTGCGTTTGCAAAGGCCAATCCGGATATCGGCAGATATGAGGCAGACCCCGGACCTTCAGCTCCCGGTCCCGGTTCGGGAGGCAAAAGAAAGCCTGATGTCATTTTCTACGGACGTACGCCCGAGGAACTGGCGAAAAACGCCGGACTTGAAGGTAAGGCTGCGGAGACATTTGCAAAGTCTCTGTATCGCTATAATGAGCTCTGCGCCGCCGGGCGGGATGAGGATTTTGGACGCGACCCCAAGGTGCTTGATCCTCTGACCGACATGCTGTTCGTCCAGATCAGTTCTCCGGCCAGATTCGGCTTCATGCTCGTAACGG
>CAKSXP010000259.1 GCA_934515035.1 uncultured Oscillospiraceae bacterium | reverse complement strand
GTACGGTGCATACCATCATATAACGGTCATGGGCAAGGAGGATGCGCCCGCAGACCATCTTTACGACGTTACCGGGGGGCTCTGCGAAAACAACGATAAGTTTGCTATAGACCGCTGGCTCCCGAAGATCGATATCGGGGATCTGGTGGTTATCCACGATACCGGAGCACACGGACACTCAATGGGTTATAATTATAACGGAAAGCTCAGAAGTGCCGAGATACTTCTCTGTGAGGACGGAAGCGCCCGCATGATACGGCGTGCGGAAACCCCGGAGGATTATTTCGCAACGCTTGATTTTTGAGCGCTGATGTAAAACAATCAAGGCCGATCGTATGACCGGCCTTGAATCTCTTTGTGGGATCGATTGCTGCATTTAATGCTATTGCTCCCGCTCGATTTCAATTATCGATATCTCATAAGCTGTCTTTTCCTGAATATCATCGTCCGTACGTTTTATGTAGCTGCGGCTTTGAAGCCGTCCTCTCAGAGAAACAATATCGCCGACAGACCATTCCGAGGCTTCACGCGCCCGCAGCCCCCATGCTATGCAGGGGAGATAGTCGCTTCTGCCGTATTTTCGGTTGACCGCTATCATCAGATCGCAGATCTCGCGGCCCATCGGAGTTTTCCTGTAAGTCGGAGTCTTGCATATGGTGCCTCTTATCAAAACCGTATTTTCGTCTTCACCGAAAATAGCATTGATTGTTTTGGCATACATAGTTATAATAAGCTTACTTCCAACGCCGCTTTTATTGTTGTAGGAACGCACTTCTCCGGATAATTCAAGCTTTTCGCCCTCGGAGATCTCTGTGTCTGACAGCAGCTTTTCCGGAGCGATTATATTTATGACATCGCTGATACCGGAGCTCCGGCGTATAGCCAGTGGGAATGAATAGAATCGTTCATGTCTGCACTCATGAGAAAATTCGGGCTTTGCCGTCGGGATCCCGCACAGCACGGTTCTGTTGTTCTCGTCCATATCGCACCTCTTAAAGTTTTGTGTGATGTGATATATATTATTCGAAAACCAAAACACTTATTACTGAAAGGAAATATGATCATGGATTTTAAGAAGATTCTTTCCATGTGCGACCACACTCTTCTCCGCCAGGATTGCTCCAGCGTGGAGATCAAAAAGCTTTGCGATGAAGGCGTCAAGTATGGATGCGCCTCCGTTTGTATCCCGCCTGCACATGTTTCTGGAGCCAGCAGATATTTGGAAGGGAAGCTGCCGGTATGCACTGTCATTGGTTTTCCAAACGGATACTCCACTGCCAGAGTCAAGGCGTTTGAGGCGGCAGATGCGATCAAAAACGGCGCCAGCGAGATCGATATGGTAATTAACCTGGGAATGGTAAAGGACGCCTGCTGGAACGATATCTATGATGAGATACTGAAGGTAATAATCGAGACATGCATGCTCACGGAAGACGAGAAAAAAATGATGTGCGAGATAGTTTCGCGTACCAGTGCGGATTATATCAAAACCTCGACCGGATTCGGCGGAGGAGGCGCGACCCGCGAGGACATTGCGCTGATGCGCAAATACAGCGCGCCCGAGCTCAAGATAAAGGCAGCGGGAGGTATCAGCTCCTTTGAAGATGCCAGAGACTTTATAGACCTGGGCGCGGACAGACTTGGAACCAGCCGCCTTGTTAAACTTGCCATCGCTCAGGGACTGTAACGCTTTGAGAGCCGCTTGAAGCTCTTGTGGACCTCCCGGGATACCCATATTCCCGGGAGGCTCAGAGCCAGCCACAGGACCGAATAGAGAAGGCATATCTGGCCGTTCAGATGAAAGGGAAGGGAAGAGTAATCCCACACGTCCCATCCGAGCTTGATATTGACGAGCATTCCGGTCATATATTCAACGGCGGTTATTGCCCCGGCGCACAGCAAGCTCTTTTTTGCGATCGCTGCCCGGCTGAAATTGGATATAAGATATATACACAGGAATGCTGTTCCGCCGGTAAGAAGCATTGACCAGTGGGTTTTTCCGCGCCACAGGATCTCAATGGCCCCGTAACCGCTGGCGCCAAACAGACATACGAGAAAGTATTCGAAAAATTCCATTACTATCGCCTCCGAAATGTATCATTGACACGAAAAAATAAAATTAATCAGAATTTCGCTTGACATATGATAATAGTATAGCTTATAATAACTAAGCAAAAACAAAGCTAGAACGGTGCGTCCGTTCTCACCCGGCGGATCAGAATTCCTGCCGTGGTCAATAAAAACCACTTTCCCGATTTCATCGGAGAGGCTATGTTTTTATGCGCGGACGCTTTGTGTTCGCGTTTTGTTATTTTAAGGGGGGTGCTTCAGCATAGCAAACATTGCTCATCAGATCAACGAGGATATCCGCGACAAGGAGGTTCGCCTGATCGGCGAAAACGGGGAACAGCTTGGCATAATGTCATCTCAGGAAGCTCTTGACATCGCGGTCGAAAAGGAGCTTGACCTCGTTAAGATCGCTCCGGGTTCGAATCCGCCTGTCTGTAAGATTATGGATTACGGCAAGTTCCGCTTTGAGCAAACCAAGCGCGACAAGGAAGCAAAGAAAAATCAACATGTCGTTGAGGTCAAGGAAATTCGCATGTCTCCCAGTATTGGAGAAAATGACTTTAACGTCAAGCTCCGTAATGGGCAGAAATTCCTCAAGGAAGGGAACAGACTTAAAGTAACCATCAGATTCCGGGGCAGGGAAATGGCGCATACCCATCTGGGCGAAGAACTGCTGAACAATTTTGCAAGCCAGTGCTCCGAGTTTGCCTCGGTCGACAAGAACCCCAAGCTTGAGGGACGCAATATGGCGATGTTCCTTTCGCCTAAAGCCCAGAATACAAAAAAAGATAACCCGAAGAAAGAACAATAAAGGAGATACCAGTCATGCCCAAACTTAAGACCCACAGCGGCGCGAAAAAGAGATTTAATCTCACCAAGACCGGCAAGGTCAAGCGCGCCCAC
>CAKSXP010000258.1 GCA_934515035.1 uncultured Oscillospiraceae bacterium | reverse complement strand
GCCGTATATATTATAAAAAGCTTAAACAATTCTTTATTGCCTGTTTCGCTAAAAGGGGCTAGTATTTTGTCATGATCCCTCTCACATTATGATTGCAAAAGCTTTTATGATATGTTATCATGAAAACAGATTAAAATATTTTAATTAAAATATTTTAATCTGAGGGAATTGGAAAAACTATCAGATCGAGGTGTTAATTAATGGACATTTTTACGAAATGCATTAACTACACCGCGGCGCAGGAAATACGGGATATGGGGATATACCCGTATTTCCACGCGCTCCAGTCACGGCAGGATGTGGAGGTCGTGATGGAGGGCAAACGCCGCATCATGCTCGGCTCAAACAACTATCTCGGACTCACCACCCATCCGGAGGTAGTAGAGGCCGGTATCAAAGCCTTTGAGACCTTTGGAAGCGGCTGCTCCGGCTCGCGCTTTCTAAACGGAACGCTCTCGCTCCATCTGGAGCTGGAAAACGAGCTTGCGGATTTTCTGCGCAAGGACGGCGTTGTCACCTTCTCGACCGGGTTCCAGTCCAACCTCGGCATAATCTCGGCCGTCGTCGGGCGCGGAGACTATGTGCTCTGCGACAGAGAAAACCACGCTTCGATCTATGACGGCTGCAAGCTCAGCTACGGCAAGATGCTGCGCTACCGCCACAACGATATGGAGGATCTGGAAAACCATCTCAGGCGCGTTCCGGAAACGGCGGGCGTCCTCATCGTGACCGACGGCGTTTTCTCCATGGGCGGAGATATCGCAAAGCTGCCGGAGATAGTCGCTCTCGCTAAAAAATACGGCGCGCGCGTCATGGTCGATGACGCTCATGCTCTCGGCGTTATCGGCGAGGGCGGGCGCGGCACCGCAAGCTACTTTGGCCTTGAGAACGAGGTTGACATAATAATGGGGACCTTCTCAAAGTCCCTTGCAAGTCTCGGCGGTTATATGGCGGCGAGCGCACCGGTCGTTGAATATGTGCGCCATAATTCGCGGCCGTTCATTTTCTCGGCGTCCATAACTCCCGCCAGCTGCGCCACCGCCCTTGCGGCGCTCAGGATCCTGCGCCGCGAACCGGAAATGGTCGAAAGACTTGCCTCCCTCTCCGCTTATGCAAGGGCCGGACTGATGCAGCGCGGACTGCATATACGCATGTCCGAGACCCCGATCATACCGATCTATACATACGACACCGTAAGCACGCTGACCCGTGCGCGCGAGCTTTACGAAGCGGGCGTATACGTCAACACCGTTCTTCCGCCCGCGACCGCGCCGAACGAATGTCTGCTGCGCACAAGCTATATGGCAAGCCACACCGAGGCCCTTCTCGACGAGGCCATGGACATCATCGCCTCCGTTATGGTAAAGCCGGAATGAACCCTGTTGCCATTGTGACCGGCGGCTCCTCCGGCATCGGTCTGGCCGTGTGCCGCAGTCTTGCGGAGCGCGGCTGCACGGTGTATGAGTTCAGCCGTCACGAGAATCCGGAATGCACGGCAAAGCACATAAACTGCGACGTTACGGACTGGGACGCCGTGCGCGCCGCCGCCGCGGACATTGCGCGCACATCCGGCCGCATAGATATTCTCATCTCCAACGCGGGCTTCGGCATCTCCGGCGCCGTGGAGTTTACGGAGGCGGAGGCCGCAAGAAAGCAGATGGACGTCAACTTTCTCGGCGCCGCCGCGACCGTAAGCGCCGTTCTGCCGTATATGCGCGCGCAGAAAAGCGGACGCATCATATGCGTAAGCTCTGTCGCCGCGCCTGTCGCGATACCCTTTCAGGCGTTTTACAGCGCCTCAAAGGCGGCTATAAACGCATTGGTGCTGGCACTTCACGGCGAGGTCGCGCCCTATGGCATAAGCGTCTGCGCGGTCATGCCGGGGGATATCCGCACCGGCTTTACCGACGCAAGGGAGAAATGTCCGGCGGGCGACGACGAATACGGCGGGCGCATCTCCAGAAGCGTCGCCGTCATGGAACGCGACGAACGCGGCGGCATGTCCCCCGAAAAGGCGGCAAAAAAGATATCCGCGCTCGCATTTCGAAAACACGTCCGGCCAATGTATGCCGTTGGAGCGAAGTACAGCTTTTTCGTCGTCCTCTCGCGCCTTCTGCCCGCATCGCTTACCGCTCGGATCGTCAGACTTATATACGCCTCATAAAACAGGCGGCCTGAAGGCCGCCTGTTTCATGTGCAAAAAAATCGATATACATCCGGCGTCTTATTAAAGATATTTATAACAAATTCTATTGACACTTCAAGTAAGTTGTATTACCATTTATATGTAAGTATGTATATGAAGCAGGATCCGGTCAGTGGGCCGGAAATTTTTTTGGAGGCGATCAATTGAGTCAGAAAACCATGATCAACGACCTGACGAACGGAAGCGTTGCAAAACAGCTTCTGAAGTTCGCAGGACCTTTCATTCTGGCAAATCTTCTGCAAAACCTTTACAACATGGTCGATATGATAGTAGTCGGCCAATTCGTCGGCAGTTCCGGCCTTTCCGCGGTCTCGATCGGCGGAGACATTCTCCACCTTGCAACCTTTATCGTTATGGGCGTCGGCTCTGCCGGGCAGATACTCATCGCGCAGTACGTCGGAAGCAGACGTCACGATAAGGTCTCATCCGCAATAGGCACGATGTTCACCTCTCTGACGATCATTGCCATCATCATGATGGGCGTCGGGCTTGGTTTCCGCGATACGCTGCTGGATCTGCTCAACACCCCTGAGGAAGCATATTCCCAGGCTCAGGATTACTGCACGATCTGCTATCTCGGCCTTATTTTTATATATGGCTACAACATTGTCTCCTCTGTTCTGCGCGGCATGGGCGACTCAAAGCGTCCTCTCATATTCATAGCCATTGCCGCCATAATGAACCTCGTTCTCGACCTCGTGTTCGTTGCCGGCTTCGGAATGGAAAGCTACGGAGCTGCCCTTGCGACTGTTATCGGACAGGGTTTCTC
>CAKSXP010000257.1 GCA_934515035.1 uncultured Oscillospiraceae bacterium | reverse complement strand
ATAGGAGATAAAGTAGCCGTTGGCCGTGTAATAGAAGTACAGCATAATCGGCAGCGTTATGAGAAAATATACAGCATTCAGTGAAACAAAACGCCAGAATTTTCGGAAAAATATCTCCCAAAAGATGAAAAACCGGTTCTTTTTCAGCGGAGCGTCATTCGTTTCGGGTCTGTTTTTATAATTGTATGGCTTAAAAAGACTCATATGAAAAACCGCCGTTTATCTCAGGCTCTTGGATGAGCCTTGTTGTATACATCCTTCAGCTGCTTCTTGACAAGCTGAGAATAGATCTGGGTGGAGCTTATATCGGCGTGCCCCAGCATCTCCTGAATCGAGTGGAGATCGGCACCGTTTTCAAGCAGATGTGCGGCGAACGAGTGTCTGAGAGTATGTGGCGTTATTGTTTTTTCGATCTCCGCCTTAGCCTGATAGGTCTTTATCAGTTTCCAGAATCCCTGACGGGACATCCGTTCCCCGCTGACATTCACAAAAAGCGACTGCTCGTCCGGAGAAGCGACCATCTGAGGACGAATGAATTCAATGTATTCGCGAAGTGCCTTTATAGCCTTTTGATAAAGCGGAATATAGCGTTCCTTATCCTTACTTCGGCAGCAGATAACCCCGGCAGAAAGATTGACATCCGAGATATCCAGCGCGATAAGTTCGCTCACTCGGATACCGGTCGCATACAAAAGCTCCAGCATGGCACGGTCGCGATAACCTTTCATATCTGTGCACTCCGGTTGTTCCAGCAGCAGATCCACTTCTTTGCTGGTGAGTATCTGCGGAAGCTTCTGCGTAGTTTTGTCAGGGACGAGCTTGGTCGTCGGATTGGAGGAAACACAGCCTCTCTGAAGGAGAAAAGAATAAAAACACTTCAAAGACGCGATGGCTCTTGAGACCGTAGCAACGGATTTGCCGGAGTTTCGAAGCCAGTCAATGTATTCTCCAAGCGTTTCCTCATCTGCCGAGGTCATATCGGAATCGGAATGTGAAACCAGAAACTCATCAAATTTCCTGATGTCTCTTAGATACGAACTGAGGGTATTTTTCGACGCCTTTTTCTCGCTAGTAAGATATTCCTCAAAAAGCTTTATGTATTCAGAATCCGGCACTTCGAAAATCCCCCCTTTGCATTTCAGCCAGCAGCATAATTCACAAATTTACATAATTCTGCGCGAAAGAATAATAATACAAATTCTGCAAGTAATCAATAGTTTTATAAAAATAAGTTCATTTTTGTGAATTATGCCGAGATATTATGTAAACCAACATCCGATATATTATGTAAACCGTGTCAATCTGAGGGTGCTAAACCCATTGATTTTGCTGCATTTTTCTCTATATGTTGGGCGTTACAGATAGTAATCACACAATATATAGGTAATCATTTTTCGGTTATGTCAACCTCTTGTGCTGATTACGCTCCGTATACACTACTTCTTGTGTTTTTTCCGCCTCGGCCTGTTTTTACCGCTTTTCAGCGTCCCGCCAAACACTCCGCCAACAACACCGCAAATGAGCAGTTTAAGCGAAAATGCATCAAACCCGGCTCCCGCGCCACGCATGGCGACCACCAGTGCCATCACCAGCGCGACGCACAGCCCTCCGATTGCCCCCCTGGGCACAGCTCCTCCCGGCGCGTGAGATTTCATTACCACTCCCGACGCGATGCCCCCAATGATCATGCAGAGAAGCGTCAGCGAGTCCGACAGCTTTGCCGTTATCGTGCCATGTGAAATCTGTATAGCGGGCACAAGCATCAGCACCGCCGTAACGGCCGTACCGATGACGCCCGACATCGCGCATCGCAGAACCAGACTCTTCTTCCCTTCCCTGTTATCAACTGCTTTCATAAAAAAACCTCCCGATGGATATGTCCTTATAACATATTCCATCGGGAGGCATATAATTCTATTCAGTTTTGATCGGTCATGTCAGCGGGGCTCTTCGGTGTTGTTCTTGCCCGTAGTCGAGACAGCCCACTTTGCAACCTGTATGCGGACCCGGTCCTCGCCGGTCTCAAAGGTTATGGTGTCATCCTTGATGCTGACGATCTTGCCCATAATACCACCGATAGTTGTAACACTGTCGCCAACGGCAAGAGAGTCGCGCATTTCCTGAAGCTTCTTTTTCTTCTTGTTTTCCGGGCGTATCAGGAAGAAATAGAAAACAACGATAAGGACGACAAACATGATTATCATCGAGTAGCTGCTTCCGGCAGCGGAGCCGTCAGATCCGGCGGCATCGCCGGTGCTGGCGCAGCCGGTCATGCAGAGACACAGCATAGCTGCGGCAAGGATCAGAGTTATGATTCGGGAAATCTTTCTCAGGTTCATCAACGTTTCCTCCTAGAATATTTACCGTAGTATTATATAGGTAAAAAGAACCGATTGCAAGCTTTTATTACAGTTTTCACTTCAGATGTTCGCGCTGTACGTAAAGTCTTTAATATCAGCCGTAGTTCTGCGTTGCCAGGAAAGCTTCAAAATCGCCCGAGTTTGTAAAGAATCTGTGGGTGTTTGTCGCCGTATCGAGCGCATAGTAATAATATCCGGTGTCCGCAGGCCCAAGCGCCGCATTGATCGAAGCGATTCCGGGATTGGAGATCGGCGTCGGCGGCAGTCCGTAATTCAGTCGGGTGTTATAGGGATCGGACGCATCGTCAAGCATCTCCTGCGTGGGCGCGCCCTCATGCTCCGGGTGACTGTAAAGCGACGTCGCGTCTATCTGAAGCGGCATACCCGCCGCAAGACGGTTATAAATGACCGAAGCGATATTGGCACGTTCCTCGTCGTTCGCCGCCTCTTTCTCGATCATTGACGCGATGATTATGCACTGGTTGAATGTGTATCCGAGTCTCTCCGCCTTTTCATACATTTCCGCCGTTATCTTGTAGTGGAAATTCTGAAGGAATTTATTCAGTGCGCTGGAGGCCTGCATTCCCTCGTAAAAATCATAGGTATCCGGGAACAG
>CAKSXP010000256.1 GCA_934515035.1 uncultured Oscillospiraceae bacterium | reverse complement strand
ACATTACCTGTCTGGATTACTCGCCGGATATGATGGGGCAGGCACAGGAAAAGGCAAAGCACCTGAAACTGAAAAACGTGAGCTTTCGGCAGGGGGATGTGGGTTCGCTCCCTTATGAAGACGGCACGTTTGACGTTGTTCTGTCGCTGAACGGGTTTCACGCCTTTCCGGACAAGGAGGCCGCTTACCGGGAAGTTATCCGGGTCCTGAAGCCCGACGGGACATTCTGCGGATGTTTTTATGTAAAAGGCGAGCACAAACGAACCGACTGGTTCATTCGGCACGCTTATGAAAAGGCGGGATTCTTCACGCCGCCATATGAGACGGTTTCCGGCCTGAAGGCACGGCTGGAGGGAATGTATGAGCATGTGGATGTCGGCAGCCTGAAAAGCATCGCCTGGTTTAATTGCCGCAAAGCAGAATAGAATGCCGCGCCGGGACAGAAGATGATACTCTCGGACGGTAAGTAAAACTGGGAGGATATGAACGTGCACGAGTACTATGAAAAGAACCGCAGCAAGCTGAAAAAGACAATGAAAAGCTTTCTTGCGCTTGTCAGCCGTGAGATAGAAAGCGCCGCAGAAAAACTCTATGACGCCGCGTTTGAGGACATATGGATTATCTACGAGCGGGATATGCTCGCATGTTTTCCGTATATCGGCGGCGATGATGTGGGCGGTACGAAAAACCTGACCGAAGCATATATGCTCGTCGCCATGGGCGAGCATCTGAAGGGCTGCGGTATGGGGACGGAAGATATCGGACACCTGATGACCGTTGCCTATGAGCGTCGGATGATGAAAATGCCAAAGCCAGTCCGAGCGCTCATGGGCAGGATGCTCAGAAACCCTAAAGTGCTGAACAGACTGTTTCCCAAAAAAGACGCGCGAAATGCCGCCAATGCGGCAAAGAATCCCGGCAGCTTTGAAACAAAGACGCAGATACCGCCCGAGGCGGGCTATGATTTCAGCTATCACAATATTGTGTGTCCGCTTGCAAACTTCGCGAGGCAGTACGGATATGAGGCATATATGCCTTATCTCTGCAATCTCGACTATGTCATGTTCGGCATCGTTGGCGTTCCTCTGTATCGCGAACACACCTGCTTTGACGGCGGTTACTGCGATTTCAAGCTGAAGGCCGACGCCAAAACGCTCCCGTACTGGCCTCCGGTATTCACTCAGGGAGAGGGCTATAAATAATACGGAGGGACGACATGTTCTGGGATAATGTTGCGTGGGTATATGACGTTTTTGCAAACGTCATCAACAGAAAAGCTGATAAGGCGCTGTGCGCGGCGGTAGAGAAGCTGATCTCACCTTCAGACGAGGTGCTGGAGTGCGCCTGCGGCACCGGATTGCTTACCGGTGTGATCGCGCCGCGCTGCAAAAGTCTGATCGCCACAGATTTTTCCGCAAAAATGCTCAGACGCGCGGAAAAGAAATATGGAAAATACGGCAATGTCCGGTTTGAAAGGGCGAATATTCTCCAGTTGTCATATCCGGACGGGAGCTTTGACACGGTCGTTGCGGCGAACGTTATCCACCTTCTGGACGAGCCGTATCAGGCGCTGCACGAGCTTGACCGCGTTTGCAGACCCGGTGGGAAGATCATTATCCCGACCTATATGAATCAGACGGACAAGGGCAGGACCAACGGCGTTTCGGATGCCATCGGCAAGGCGGGCGCGGACTTCAAGCGGGAGTTCACTCTCTGCACATACAAACGGTTTTTCTCCGACGCCGGATATGCAAATGCAGACTATATTCTATGCGAAGGCAGAATACCGTGTGCAGCGGCGATCCTGCAAAAGAACGAAAGGGAAAAAGCGGAATGAAGAGAGCTGCGGAATTGGATGAAAGCATCATCGGGGAGATCGGACATGCGTTCGCCTATTATGACTATGGTGAGGAACACGGTCTGATAGACGCATTCCCGAATCGAGAGGCCGTTTCGGCGTTTATATGCGGCTATGTGCGCATGGCGCTGCAATGCGGGATGCTGTATGCGGCGGGCGAAAACGGCGAGGGCTATATTGCCTATAAGCTTCCTGGTCAGAAGGTCAGATTGAGAGCTGCGCTGCCTCTTGCAAAGGGACTGTTCGGCTCCATGAAACTGAAAGACATCCTCCGCTTTGCGCGGATCATGTCAAAGGGCGGTCCGGGCCTTGACAAACGGCTCGACAAGGCAAAGAAGCCGTATATCTATGTCGGGCTGGTCTGCGTCAGAGAAAAGTATCAGGGGCAGGGCCATATGCGGCGGGTCATGGATATGGCGTTTGCCGAGGGAAACAGGCTCGGCGTGCCGGTCATCCTCGATACCGATGCAAAATCAAAATGTGACAAATACATCCATCTCGGCATGGAGCTTGCCGGAACGCGCCGTTTCGGAGAGTATGGCGTGCTGTACGACCTGATAAAATATCCGGATGATACGAAAGGATGAAATGTGTATGAATGATTATAGCGATATCGGCATTTCGCGCCGGCTGGACTGGCCGCGCATCACTCATTTGTTCCGCATAGGGCTGTTCGGCGCTGTTCTGACGCTCATCGGAGACATGCTCCTGGGCTGGGGGGTGGAGGATGAAACGCTGGCGGGCATTTCACGGATGCTCTCCGCCTATACCGATACTTCTGACGGAGGTATCTTCGCTGCGGCCATGCTGGGGCTTTTCGGCATCACCATTGAGGGTTTGTGCTATTTCGGTATCTACCGGCTGATGGCGGAGCGCGCCCCTGCATATGCACATCGCTACCGGGCGGGTATCTTCGGATATGTGATCTTCGGCGGCTGCGGCTTCCATGTGCCGGTGTGTGCAACGGTGTTTTTGACGAAGCACGGGCTTGCGGAAGCGCTTGTGCTGAAATATGCGGCGTATTTCGTACTGCCGGCCTTCGTCTTGTTCTGGGTGTTCTTTGTTGTGTTGGAAATCACGCAGATACAGGCGTTTGCAAAGAATCTGACGCCCTATCCGAA
>CAKSXP010000255.1 GCA_934515035.1 uncultured Oscillospiraceae bacterium | reverse complement strand
ATGGGATACCGTTGCGCTTGAATGCATATTCAAGCTGGTTGGACTGGGCGTTCATGCGGTAGAGTATGGCGTTGTCGCGCCAGTTTTCTCCTCCGCCGTAGGCGCGCATGATACTCTGGGCGACATACTGCGCCTCGTCGTTTTCGTCTCTTGCAACATAGAGACTGAGCTTGTCGCCGCTGCCTGCGTTGGTCCACAGCTCCTTGCCCTTGCGTCCGGTGTTGTTGCGGATAACGCTGTTGGCGGCGTTCAGGATATGTCCGACGGAGCGGTAATTCTGCTCGAGCCTGATCACCCGCGCATTTTTGTATTGTTTTTCAAAGCTGAGAATGTTTTCTATCGTCGCGCCGCGGAATTTATAGATGCTCTGGTCATCGTCGCCGACGACGCAGATATTCTCGTGTCCGCCGCAGAGCAGGGAGGCGAGCCGGTACTGCATATTGTTCGTGTCCTGATACTCGTCTATGAGCACATAGCGGAACTTCTGCTGGTAATATTCGCGCACATCGCTGAAATCCGTCAGCAGTCTTACGGTGTGGGAGATGAGGTCGTCAAAGTCCATGGCCCCGGCCTGGAAAAGACGGTTTGTATACTCACTGTATGCCATTGCGATCTTGGGTGTTCTCGGGTCGCCGGAGGCGCGCGCCTGTGCCGCGAACATATCCGGGGTAATTCCCGCGTCCTTGGCCTTGCTTATCTGGCTCAGCACCGTTTTGTGCGGATATATTTTTTCGTCAAGGTTGAGTTCCTTGAGTATACGCTTCATCAGACTCTGGCTGTCGGAGGTGTCGTATATCGTGAACGAGCGCGGAAAACCGAGCCTGTCGGCGTCGCGCCGCAGGATGCGGACGCAGGCGGAGTGAAAGGTCATCGCCCAGATGTCGGTTGCCGCGGGCCCGAGCATACGCGCCAGGCGGTCCTTCCGCTCGCCGGCCGCCTTGTTCGTGAAGGTGATGGCGATGATGCGCCAGGGCTCGCAGGGCGAGAGCGGCGCGAGAGCGCGGGCCTGCCTTGTGTCCACGCCCTCAAGCGTTATTATATCCTCCTCGGTCGCATCGGGCGGGACATATTCGCTGTCGCTCGCTCTGCCGTATTTGAGGAGGTTTGCTATCCTGTTGATAAGAACGGTCGTCTTTCCGCTACCGGCGCCGGCCAGAATGAGAAGCGGCCCCTCTGTAGTCATGACTGCCTTGCGCTGCATCTCGTTGAGATGAGAAAACTCGGCCTCAACGACTGCTCTGCGCGCTTTTATATATCTTTCTTCAAATTCTCTTGTCATAGGGAAACTCCATATGTGATTAGTCAGATAGAAATATTATACAACATCTTGCCATAAAGGACAATGGCAATGAAAATCCATATTTTTAACAGCGTAATGCAGTTACCGGTCAAATCACTGCAACAGAAAAGCGGCCGCCGCTCTGGCAGCCGCTCCGGTCTGTAAAAGGAATGCGCCTTTATAAAAGCGCGTTGAGCGCGTTCCGGCTCATCCGCGCATTTTTCGCTTAAAGACGAGGATCGCCGGGATCGAGACGGCGACGGCGTAGCCTATCACCCAGGCAAGATGCGGGAGAAGCTCGCTGTAACTGCCGTTCAATGTGCAGCTCACGGCTTTTACCGCATGGGCAAAGGGAAGGAGATAACCTATCGTCTCCAGCGGACCGCCGATGAGCTCCAGCTCGAACCATGTGCCGGACAGCCATGTCGTAAGATTGACGAATATCGAAAAAATGGCCCCGACCTGCTTGTCGGCAAAAGCGGAGCCGAACAGCATACCGAAGGAGATATACATCGCCGCGACGGGGATAAGCACCAGCAGGGCGGCGAATATGTTTACGCTGAAGTCAAGACCGAGGATCAACGCAAAGGCAAAGCAGACCACGCCCTGTGCCAGCGCGACGGGAAGCATGGGCAGGGCATAGCCCAGCATGAATTCACCCGGTGTCATGGGCGAGGCAAAAAGTCTTGGAAGGAACGAACTGGTCCGGTCGCCGGATATCAGCAGCGCCGTGAACAGCGAGATGAACGAAAAGCTGAAAACCGCCATGCCGGGCGCGAAGTTCGACAATTCAAACGCGCTGTTTCCGGTCGGGATATTGGAAGACAGCAGATGTATGAAATACAGCAGCACAACGGGCAGACCCACTCCGAAGATGAGCGTCAGCGGATCGCGCAGTATTTCCTTTGCGCATCGTGAAGAGAATGAAAGCGCTCTCATACCAGGTCACCTCCGTCAGTCAACTCAAGAAAAGCGTCCTCAAAACTGTCCTTGCCGGACATTTCAATGATCTCGCCGGCAGTGCCCAGCGCCCGCAGCGAGCCTTTATACATGATGCCGATGCGGTCGGAAAGGGCCTCGGCCTCCTCAAGATAGTGCGTTGTCAGAATAACCGTCTTTTTGCCCTTGAGCTCCAGCAGATTTTTCCAAAGAGCCCTTCGAGCCCTGACGTCCAGGCCAAGTGTGGGTTCGTCGAGAAAGACGATCTCCGGGTCGGAGATCAGCGCCATCGCGATGCTGAGACTGCGCTGCATGCCGCCGGAGAGCGATTTTGCCATGTCTCCGGAGCGGTCGGAAAGGCCGAAACGCTCCATGGACCCGGCGGCCGCCGCTTTTGCATCCGCTTTGTTCATGCCGTAGATGCGGGCGATAAGCTCAAGATTTTCTCTCACGCTCAGCTTGGAGGCGACCGCCGTTTCCTGTGGCGAAAGATTGATCCTCTGCTTTACCGCCTCCGGATCCGACATGATGCTGCTGCCGCCGAGAAGAGCGTCTCCGCCGCCCGGGCGGAGCAGACAGCAGAGCATGCGTATCGTAGTTGTTTTACCGGCTCCGTTGGGCCCCAGCAGCGCGAAAAACTCTCCCTTTTTTATATTGAGAGACAGCTTGTCAACTACCGTACGCTGTTTGTAGTTTTTTGAGAGCTCTCTGATCTCGATCGCGTTTTCACTCATGCCCGCCGCCCTCCTTCTGAGCCTGACCGAGAAACTGGTCCAGGCTCCAGTTC
>CAKSXP010000254.1 GCA_934515035.1 uncultured Oscillospiraceae bacterium | reverse complement strand
GATACATGTACTTGAAAAAGCCCGGTTGGAGTATCGCCAGTCCAACGCAGTCGTCTCCGTCATATGCGCCGAGAAACACGCTGTCGGTCATGGAATCATAATCATAGTTTTCATCCGGAAAGCACATCTCCGTGACGTCTTTTGGTTCAAAGCGCAAAACTCTGTATGTCCATTCAGCGCCGTCATAGGCGGGAATTATCCTCCCGAACATCTGAAACGGTTCGTTCCGGATGTTGATATCCGCCTTATGCTGCGCGTCAATGATCCTTATTTCAATCATTTTTGTCTGTCCCTCCTGCCGACATTTTAGTTAGCATTTTCATTAGCATTTGGGGTATAATCGTGCTGTACGATGTTCAGCCTTGCAAAACCGCAAACCATTGAAAAACAAAGAAAAAACCTTGGAACCATGCAGTTCCAAGGTTTTCTTTCTGGCAGCGGAAGAAGGATTCGAACCCTCACATACGGAGTCAGAGTCCGCTGTGCTACCTTTACACAATTCCGCTTCAAGAACATTTGCTATTATACCGTATAAATCGAAAATGTCAAGATATTTTTTCTTTTTCTTCCGAGTAGACCTCTCCGCACTTTTATGCTAAAATAGATATAATACTGTATATTACACATAAAAACGAAGGGGCGCTGTGCAATGATCTCTCCAAAGGAAAACGAATTTATAAGGTTCAGCTCCGGCGATGAGGAGCTTGCCTTCCTGCGCTCCTGCGGTCTTGTAACGGCAAAGGCCACGAAAAGCAAGGTCTTTTACTATAAGGGCGCATACAGCCGCTGGCCCGTCTTTTGCCGCGTTATCGGAAAGACGGACTCCGGAGCCGCCGTGCTCTCTCTTCCAGGGGGCGAACACTGCATCAGCACGGACTATCTGTCCGAAATGCAGGCCGGTTCGGCAAAGCTGTACAAGGACGTCTGCGAGATAAGCGCCGTCTCTTCATACATATCCTTTGACGTTGAAACGACCGGCCTGTCCCCTCAGTCAGACAGAATAATCGAGATCGGCGCAGTAAAATACTCCGCGGGGCAGGAGGCGGAGCGTTTTCAGACCCTGGTCGATCCCGGTTTTCCGATCTCCGCTCAGATCTCTCAGCTTACAGGGATAACCAATGCGGAGCTTGAAGGCGCGCCCAGCATATCCGAAGTCCTGCCGGAGTTCCTGCGTTTTCTGGACAGCGACCCCGTCGTCGCTCACAACGCCCCGTTCGACAGGAGCTTTCTTGAGGCCGCCTGCGCCGGACTTGGTCTCGGGCTTGAAAACAGGTTTTACGACACGCTGAAGCTCTCAAGAGAAATTTTCCCCGGTTTGCCCAGCTACAAGCTTCAGAGCCTTATCCGCACCTTCTCGCTCGACGGAGGGAGGGCGCACCACGCTCTGTTCGACGCCCTCGCAGCGGCACAGCTTTTCGAGCTCTGCAAAACCCTGCCCTTTGCCGCAATTTAAGGGTTCTTGTTCCATTAAGCAAAAATATATCCGGCTTCGGATAATAAATTTATGCAAAAATGCTCAACATTGTCTTGAATTTTGTGAACGACTATGGTAAACTTTGTTTCAGCGATATTATTTTTAGCTGTTTTGCCGAATTCAAGGAGGTCTACACCGAATGAACAGAGATCTTATAATTAAGCTCTCCCGTATTCTCAACTGGGTCACCGCGGGACTCATGCTGCTGCTTCTGGTCGCTTTTGCACTTCCCTACTTTAACTACACCGGCGGAGATAAAGACGTTATCTCTATCTGGGGTTATCTCGGCTTTCCCGGCTCTTTTGAGCAGATGGAGGACTTGATGGGCGTCAAGTTCCTGAGCATCAAGGAACTTAACGTTGTTCTCGGTCTGCTTGTTGTCGGCATCATCAGCATCATCACCCTGCCGACCAAAAAGGGCATCGCTACCCAGCTTTTCCCGCTTGTCTGGTGCATCTGGGGCCTTGTCGGATACTTTTCCAGCAAGTTCATCCTGCTTGGCAACACCTTTGCCTACTATGTTCAGCTCATAATCATCATGATCACCACGCTGGCAGTTCTTTTCAACATTTTCCTCTACATAAAAGAACTTGTTACCAGACCCGAATCCGAATACATGGATCTCGACGCGTGGAGCTGATCGCATTTCCGCATAAATAACGACTGTTCCGAAGCCGGCCAATGCAGGCCGGCTTCGTTTTTTTGAGGTGATCACTTTGCATTCCTGTAATCTATGTCCGCGTGAATGCGGCGCAGACCGCGAGGCCGGCGCCGCCGGTTTTTGCCGCAGTCCGGAAAACGCCGTTGTCTGCCGTGCCGCGCCCCATTTCGGCGAGGAGCCCTGCATCAGCGGAAGCCGCGGAAGCGGCGCGATATTCTTCTCCGGCTGCAATCTTCGCTGTGTTTTCTGCCAGAACCACGAGATAAGCCGCGGTGCGGACATCGGAAAAACCGTCTCCGACGCGGAACTGCGCGAAATCATGTACCGGCTGTGCACCCGCGGTGTTCACAATATAAATCTCGTGACCCCCAGCCATTTCAGCGGGGCCATTCTGCGCGCGCTGGATGGCTTCACCGCCGGTATTCCCATCGTCTGGAACAGCTCCGCCTATGAAAAGCCCGAAACGCTGCACCAGCTCGAGGGCCGCGTCTCCGTGTATCTTCCGGACATGAAATATTCCGACGCCGGGCTTGCCGCGCGCTATTCCCTTGCGCCGGATTATCCGGAGAGGGCAAAGAGCGCGATCATGGAGATGTTCCGCCAGACCGGGCCCTGCCGGTTTGATACCGAAGGACTTATCCGGAGCGGAGTCATCATACGCCACCTCATGCTGCCCGGCGCTCTTGACAACACGCTTGGCGTTATCGACTGGGTGTCGGAGACCTTTCCGCGGGGGAGCGTCATGTTCAGCCTCATGAGCCAGTACACGCCGCCCTCCTGCGGGCTTGATGCCTTCCCCGAGCTCCGGAAGCGCGTTTCCCCGCTCGACTACGACGCCGCGGTCAGCTACATGGAGCTTTGCGGTCTCGATTTCGGTTACACGCAGGAGCCCGGCTC
>CAKSXP010000253.1 GCA_934515035.1 uncultured Oscillospiraceae bacterium | reverse complement strand
CCGGCGAGGTACAGCCTCGTTGAGCTTGTCAATATTCACGACCCGGCCGTCTGCTTCGAGCCGATACACAGGGTCATCTTCGATACGGATGACCGCGGATTCATTGACAGGGCCCGCGAACTCTTCGCCGCCTGCGGAACGGAGGGGGAGGAACACGTCGTGACGCTGCTCCGTGCGGGAGAGGTCTCGACCGTAAGGGTGTACGGCCCGTCCATAGGCGAAGTTATCGGTCTCGCGGAGAAATTCTGCACGGACTGGTGCTCGGAGCACGGAGGGAGACTGGACTATATCCACGGCGGCGGCACGGCCAGGGGCATGTGCGCGCACACGGCGGTCTGCGGCATACTGTTGCCCGCAATGGACAAGAGCGAGCTGTTTTCCTCCATCATCCGAACAGGCGCATTTCCGCGCAAGAGCTTTTCCATCGGCCTTGCGGCGGACAAACGGTATTATACCGAGTGCCGGCGCATAAACTGATGGGAGGGACCTGCTGCCAAAGCTGCGCAGCATATGTCAGCTGACGATTTCGGGCGGATACCTGTCAGTTAAATAAAAAAAGCCGGTTTTCCTTGATTTTTCAGGCACTGTGGTGTATACTTCGCCAAGTGTCCGGGTAGAGAAGAGTGAAAGCTTCCGGGAGGAATCCAATGTCTGAAACAAAAAAACAAAACTATCTGCACGGGGCCGCGATACTTGCTTTCGGCGTTGCCATAATGAAGGTGCTCGGCGCGATATACAAAATACCGCTTCAGAACATACTCGGCGACACGGGCTACGGATACTTCAACGCGGCGTATACGATCTACAATGTTCTTCTGACGATCGCGACGGCGGGACTGCCCGTTGCGCTCTCGCGCATGATATCGGAGGCCAACACGCTTGGACGTCCGATGCAGGCAAGGCGCATTTTCCGCGTTGCAACGGCAACGCTGTTCGTGCTGGGTTTCGTGTTCTCGGCGCTGATGTTCCTGTTCCCCACGGATATGGCGATACTGTTCGTGTCCAAGGCAGAGGTATCGCAGTGCGTTTACGCGCTGTCGCCGGCCGTGCTGCTGGTTTGCCTGACGAGCGCGTTCAGAGGCTATATCCAGGGCCACGGCAATATGAAGCCGACCACGGTCGGACAGGTGCTGGAGGTGCTGGTGAAGGTCATAGTCGGCCTTGCACTTGCCGTTTACCTCACGAAACAGGGCGAGAGCCTGCCGATAAGATCCGCGGGCGCGATATTCGGCGTCACGGTCGGCGGACTGGCCGCGCTGATATACATGTTCTTATGCTATCTGCGCCAGTATAAAGGCAAAAGCGCGGATGCTTGCACCGGCGGGACCGACACTCCGGACAGCGTCGGCAGGACGCTGGGACAGTTTATAAAGATCGGCGTTGCGATAACTCTCGGCGCATCGGTCATGAGCGTCATTTCTCTCATAGACACAAAGCTCATACAGGAACAGCTGCCGAACGTCGCCGGCATCGGCGAACGGCTGGCAGACGAGCTTTACGGTTCCTATTCCGCCATGCAGACGCTGTACAACCTGCCGGCTGCATTCATAACGCCGATGACGATATCGCTCGTGCCCGCGATATCCGCCGCTGTTGCGAAAAAAGCCCATAACGAGGCCGGTAGCATTGCCGGGAGCGGACTGCGCATTTCCGCCGTTATCGCAATGCCGATGGGCGTCGGAATAGCGGTGCTGGCATATCCGATAGTCAAGGTGCTGTATCCGAATACGAACGAGATGGGGCCGACGATTCTGGCCTATCTTGGTGTTGCGTCGGTGTTTGTCTGCATCGCGCTTGTCACGAACGCCATTCTTCAGGCGAACGGAAACGAAAGGCTCCCCATCATCTCGATGATCGCGGGCGGCGTCGTCAAGATAGCGGCGAACCTGCTCCTTGTCGGTCAGCCCTCCGTCAACATACTCGGCGCGCCGATCGGAACGATATGCTGCTATGCGATCATCTGCATACTCAACTGCTTTTTCATCAGCAAATGCCTGCTCAGGAGACCAAGCTATATCAAAGCGTTCGTACGGCCGCTCATAAGCTCCACGGTCATGGGCGCGGCGGCCTGGGCGGTGTACGGCCTTGCGGATAAGCTGCTCGGCGCGGAAGCCGGAGGTTCAAGGCTCATGCTCATCATCGCGATGGGCGCTGCGATCGCCGTCGCCGTCGTTGTATATCTTGTTCTCGTGATCGTTACCCATGCCGTAACGCTTGAGGACATGAAGCTGATACCCAGGGGAGAAAAGATCGCAAAACTGCTGAAAATCAAGTGATTTCAAGGGTTTAACGCTAAAAAACAGCTTGCAGAAGGGATAAAAGTATGGTAGATTTTCAATACGCTGACCATTACGACGTGGATGCATACAGAAAGATAATCGCCGTTCTTCGCGGAGAAGGCGGATGTCCATGGGACAGGGAACAGACCCACGAGAGCATAAGGCGCAATGTGCTTGAGGAGGCCTATGAGGTCTGCGAGGCCATTGACGAAGGCGACCCGGAGCATCTGAAGGAAGAGCTCGGCGACCTGCTGATGCAGGTGCTTTTCCATGCTCGGATAGAGGAGGAAGCCGGACGGTTTGATCTGGACGACGTTGCGGACAGAGCCGTCAAAAAGCTCATCCTCCGTCATCCGCATGTTTTCGGCGCCGTGGAAGTGGAAAACTCCGCGGAGGTCCTCGACAACTGGGACAAAATAAAGCGCGTTGAAAAGGCGCAGGCCACCGTGACCGACGCGATGACGGATGTCGCCGAAACGCTGCCGGCACTCTGGCGCGCGGAAAAGATACAGAAAAAGGCGGCAAAGGTCGGATTCGACTGGCCTGATATATCCGGCGCGCTGTCAAAGATCGCGGAGGAGTCGGAGGAGCTTCGCGCCGCCATTGAGAATAACGACGAGGTGAATATCGAGGAGGAGATCGGAGATCTTATCTTCTCGACCGTCAACGCTGCACGGTTCGTGGGCGTCGATCCGGAAAAGGCAGCGCACAAGTCGTGTGAAAAGTTTATCCGCCGCTTCCGCTTCCTTGAAC
>CAKSXP010000252.1 GCA_934515035.1 uncultured Oscillospiraceae bacterium | reverse complement strand
ACAGTATGGAGGGTTTAACAGCCAATGATAAGATTTGACAATGAGCTTCGCGAGCTGAACGAAGCCATGACCAAAATGGGTTCGCTATGCGAAGAGGCCATTGCGCTTTCCGCCAGCGCGCTCATAAGCGGAAAGAAAGAGCTTGCTCAGGAGGTTGAAGGGCTCGAGCGCGAGATAGACGCCATGGAAAACGACATTGAATCCATGTGTCTCCAGCTTCTGCTGCGCCGGCAGCCTGTCGCCCGCGACCTTCGTCAGATATCGGCGGCTCTGAAGCTGGTGACCGATATGGAGCGCATCGGCGACCAGGCCGCGGATATTGCGGAGATAACTGCTTCTCTGGACGGTCACAGCGCGGATGACTGCGCGCACGTTTCGGAAATGGCAAACGCCGTTATCCAGATGGTAAACGAGAGCGTCGATTCCTTCGTACAGCGTGACACAAATCTCGCTCACGAGGTCATAGAGCATGACGACGTGGTGGACGCGCTCTTCGAACAGGTGAAGGCCGCCCTCATAGAGATAATCGTATCCGATCCCGGCTTCGGAGAGACCGCTCTCGGCCTTCTGATGATCGCAAAATACCTTGAACGCATCGGCGACCACGCGGTCAATATCGCGGAATGGGTCATCTTCTGCATAACCGGCCTGCATCACGGTGTGGACGCCATATGAGAACAAAACCGGGCATACCAGTTTTCATTACCTGGGATGCCCGGTGTATCGTTCTATTCCTGTTTCAGTGTGTCCACATAGGCCGCAAGCCGCTCGATCTTTTTATCGCAGTCGGCCTCGTCCGCGCCGCGAACAAGGATATATATCTTTATCTTCGGTTCCGTACCGCTCGGTCTGACAATAAAGCTGCTTCCTCCGCCAAGCTCAAAGTACAGAACGTTTGACCCGCGGATCTCCGTCTCGCCGACTTCACCAAGCCCGAAAACGCTGACCCTTCCGGTCTTATAATCGCGCATACGCAGCACGGTCTCGCCGCCTATGCTCTGCGGCGGATTTGCGCGCAGGCGCGTCATCAGCGCCGACATCTTCTCAAGTCCGTCAATGCCCGGCATGACAAGGTTTATCGTCTTTTCGGCGAACCGGCCATATCCGGCATATATCTCTTCCATTGCGTCGAGCAGCGTCATCCCGCGCTCGAAATAGTGTGCGGCCATCTCGGCTATCATCATGGAGGCCGTGACCGCGTCCTTGTCGCGGACATAGTCGCCCATCATATAGCCATAGCTTTCCTCATAAGCAAGGATATACTGATGACTTCCGTCGCGCTCGAACTCCGCAACCTTTTCCGCCATGAATTTGAACCCGGTAAAGGTCTCTTCAACGTAAACGCCGTTTTTCTCCGCGACCTCGCGCGAAAGCTCTGTCGTTACGATAGTTTTGATGAGGGCCGCATTCTCCGGCAGAATGCCCTTTGCGCGCCGTGCGGTTATGATATAGTTCAGCAGCAGCACACCCATCTGATTTCCGCTTATCGGAACGTATTCATCTCCGCGCCTTACCATAACGCCGACCCTGTCGGAGTCCGGGTCCGTTCCTATAATGAGGTCCGAACCGACCTTGCGCGCAAGATCGACCGCGAGATAGAAGCCCTCGGGGTTTTCCGGGTTCGGGCTTGCGACCGTCGGGAACGAGCCGTCAAGCACCATCTGCTCCTCGACCGGGAACAGATGCTTCACGCCAAGTCTGTGAAGTGCCTCGGGCACGAGCTTGTATCCTGCGCCGTGGAACGGAGTGTAGACAATGCGGAAATCATCCGCCACGCGCTTTACAACGTCGGAGTCTATGGACTGAGACATGACCTTATCCATAAACGCCCTGTCCGTCTCTTCTCCGATCATTTCGATAAGCCCGCTGTCAAGCGCCTTCGTAAAGCTCTCGCTGCGCGCGCCGTTGAAGATATCGGTTTTGCGCATCTCGGCGGCTATGGCCTCCGCGTGTGCGGGAGGCAGCTGCGCGCCGTCCGACCAATATACCTTGTAGCCGTTATATTCCTTCGGATTGTGGCTGGCGGTTATGTTTATTCCCGCCGTCGCGCCATAGTATCTTATGGCGAACGACAGCTCCGGCGTCGGACGCAGCGCATCGAAAATGCGCACGTGTATGCCGTTTCCCGCCATTACTCTCGCGGCTTCCTGAGCGAAAAGCTCGCTGTTTCTCCGGCAGTCATAGCAGATCACAACGCCGTTCCGAACGGCTTCATCGCCCTCGCTTTTGATGACGTTTGCAAAAGCCTGCGTCGCCTGGCGTATGACATGTATGTTCATCCGGTTTATTCCCATGCCCATAATGCCGCGCAGACCGGCCGTGCCGAACTCAAGCGGAGCATGAAACCGGCTTTTGATTTCCTTATCGTTGCCCTCTATCGAAGCGAGCTCCTTCCACTCCGCCTCCGAAAGGACCGGGCTGTCCAGCCAGCGCTGATATTCGGATTTATAGCTCATCGTACTCTTCCTCCTCGATCTCACAGTCCTCGCTTATGAGCGCGAGCGCATCCTCAAGAAGCGTGTGCGGAACATAAATGTCGGTCCCGCCGCCGCTCATGCCAAGGATAACGCGGCCAAAGCTCCCGTCATTGGGATATTGCTTCACCGCCGGGATGCCATAGGCCGCAAGCATATTGATGAGCATCTCATCCTGCATATCGATGCTCATGCAGTGGGTCAGAAACGCGGGTGTTACAAACTCCCCTGCGTCATCCCGGGGCCACATATCCGCAAGCTTTCCGACGGGTGACCATCCCCAGAGCAGCTTCCCGCTCTCATTCAGCTTTTCCCCGCAGACGGTACAGACCGCTTCCCCCGGCTTACATTCCGTTTTACATTTCGGACACTGCATATATGCTTCCTCCACGTCTATTTATGATACTTTCTTCCCTCTTGGATAGTGAACGCGCGATATATCTGTTCGGCGAGCATGACCCTGGCCAGATGATGCGGGAACGTCATGCGCGACATTGAAAGCCGCAGCGACGACAGTTCCTTGACTCTGTCCGACAGGCCGAACGAGCCGCCGACGATAA
>CAKSXP010000251.1 GCA_934515035.1 uncultured Oscillospiraceae bacterium | reverse complement strand
CGGCAGAAAGTCAAGCAAGTGCAACACCTAAATCATGGAATATCTCAGCAGGCGAACGCCAACCGAGGCATTTTCTGGGACGAGAATTGATAAGATCGACAACAGAATCTACAAGCTCTTGCGAAACAGCACGAAAATCACAGCCCTTCGGGAAGAAAAAGCGCAGCAGGCCATTGGTGTTTTCATTCGTTCCGCGCTGCCACGGTTTGTGAGGCTCGGCGAAATAAACCAAAGTATGGAGTTCGGCTTCCAGAGCCCGGAATTCAGAGAATTCAGACCCATTGTCCAGACTAATGCTTTTTACCGGGACGTCCTTGAGCAGCTGGCAGATTACAGCTTTCGTTAGCGAAGCGTCACGCTTCGCCAACAGGCCAGCGCGCAGGAATCGGCTCCTGCGGTCGACTTGCGTCACGAGCAGGCCTTTGCCTACGCCGCCGTACACGGTATCGCCCTCCCAGTCGCCGATTCTTGCCCGCTGACGTATTTCTTCCGGCCATTCCGGGATGGTGCGTTCCGGCTGGATGCTGTTATAGTTGGCATTTCGTGTCTGGAGGCGCTTTCCGCGCCGTCTCAGGTGTGTTTTTGGTGTGATTTTGGGAAACAGGCTCTTCTTGATGTATCGGTAGATCGTCGAGATGCAAAGCGGGTCCCTTTCAGGATGTTCCAGATGCCAGCGTCCCGCGATTGCCTCCGGAGACCAGTACTGTTCCAGACCGGCAACGATAAAATCCCATGCTTCCATGCCCGGACGCAGCGCCATGCGGTGCTGCTCTCTGCGGCGGCGGATATAGAGGTTCTGTGCCCTCCAGTGATTATACCAGTATGGATTGTCTGGCTTATGATGCGGCTTCCATTTGGCGCGGTTGCGCCGGATCTCCCGGCTGATCGTAGATGGGCTCCGCTCCAATATTGCCGCGATTTTTCTTTGACTGTATCCCTCGCTCAAAAGTTTTTGTAGATATTTTCGCTCTTCCAGTGTAAAATGTGTGTAGGACAATACGCTCACCTCTGTGTTCATGTTGTGTGGTAACTCCATTTTACACTTTGGTCCGCGTATTGTCTTCTTATTTTTGCTGTTGCACTTCAAATTGTAATCTGTCCACCGACGTCTGAAACGGCGGTCCAGCAGTACGAACTCCCCTTGTAGGGCAGAAACATACCGGCAGGGACTTCATAGCGCAAAAGCGCCGGGGTCTCGGTCAGAATATGCCCCAGCTTCGACGGCAGGAGCAGACCCTGCCGCGTCACGCAGAAGCCGCCCGTGACCCTGCTTCCTGTAAACAGATATGCCTTCCCTTCCGACGCGATGCTGTATTCGTCTGCCGCCTGCGGCGGGAATTGCACCCGTCCGCCGCGGCGGATCACCGACTGTCCGAAAATGAATTTCCCGCCCTTGTTCATCTGCGGCATAAGAACGCTCCCTTTCAGGGCCTGAGAATGATACGTGCAATTTCCATGGTCACGATCTTCAGCAGCGTACCGCCGGACATCACATAGAACCAGAGCTCGCGCACCCGCTGAGTTTTGGCTATCGGCGTGGCGATAGCGGCGGCGATGATCAGCAGCGCGCCGATGCAGCCGATGACGGTGGGCGCGCTGACAAGCGGAAACAATCCCGGCGCACAACTGCCGTCGACGGCGTGCTGGATGGTCTTGTCCAGTCCGTCCCGCGCCGCGGCGAAACAGCAAACCACAAGGCCGAAAACCAGCAGAACAGCGCTCCTGCGTCCCCAATATGAAATGTTTGCGCGATTAAAAACCGAATAGCCGATAAACCCGAGCATGGCAAGGATCATAACAGTCGTTGCCCTGGTGACGGCATTCCCAAAATATAGCTTCATATCTGCATACCTCCTGTATAAATTAAAACGCAGTGCATGACCGGCTTTGCGGTCAGCACTGCGTCTCGGCGTCTGGCTGTCTGTTTCGATGATAAAATTTTTCGCTCTTGCATTTTGGATAAAACAGCTTTCATGAGGGTGTTCACGGCTTTCCGGAACCGTCGCTGATTCCCGCGATAAAGCGGTCGATGTGTGCCTTCAGCATCGGCGCAATGCTCTCTTTATCGTCCGTTCCGTCGTAAACGCTGTAAAGCAGGTACATCGGCCCGTAGAATTCCAGCGCCAGCTGCATGGCGGCGCCGTCGGAGTCCGACAGTTTGCGGAATATCGCCGCCATATACTCCAAAGGTCCGCCGGCAAGGTAGTCATGATGAAGCTGTGCAAGCTTTGGGTCGCGGTATTGCTCCAGGGTCAGCATCTTGCGAAAATTAGAGGAAAACGGCTCCTTTGTCCAATGGTCAAACTGTGCCATGCTGTACGCACGGATCTTTTGAACCGGGGTGTGCATATAAGCCTCCGCGGCGTCGTCCGTCTCCGCTTCCGGCATTTCATATTCTTCGGCGCGCTCATAGTCCATTTTGTTCATCCGTTCCACGATGCTGTCCAGTATTTCCTGTTTACTGGTATAGTGCTTATATAAGGCAGCCTTCGTAAACCCCAGCCGTCCGGCAATATCGTTCATGGATGTCCCCAGATAGCCGTTCTGTGCGAATAATTCCAGCGCGGTTTCCAAAATCCGCTCCTTCGTATCCCCTGCCATATTCCGCCTCCCAATTTGAGTAACCGCTCGGTAACTATCATTATAGTTACCGAGCGGTCACTTGTCAAGGGCTTGTGTGTTTTTTAATTCTACAAAGACAGAATTTCTAGTAATCCCCACCAGGTACTCTGTTTCCAGCGACTATATCTATCCGATTTTCGGCGCATTCCGCAACCTGCTCAGATTTGACGAGTCAGAGGGTAAGGTCTCCTGGCTGTTTGAGCCAATTGATATCTGGAATGAAGTTGGTACTTTCTTTATTTAAGCCATGGGGCAACACATGATTGTGAATGTGGGCTTTGTCAATATGGGTGCAGACAATATAGGCGTGATTGCCCTTGGTGAAGCGCTTGGCCAGCTCGCAGCCCAAGCGCTTCGCTTCCTCCGGTGTGATCTCGCCGGGGACAAAGGATTGCCGCAGATGGTAGGCGATCACATCATCCTCGCCG
>CAKSXP010000250.1 GCA_934515035.1 uncultured Oscillospiraceae bacterium | reverse complement strand
CCTTTGCGTGTACCGGCACCGGTGTATTCGACGATTTTTACATCGAACCAGCATTCCGCCGAAAAGGCATTGCCCGAATGCTGGCGCAGGCTGCACAGAAATGGAGCAAAGAAAACGGCCTTGCCAGCCTGACCGTTACCTGCGCTCCCTGTGACGTGGGAATGTATCAGGCGCTTGGATTTGATCTTGGCCTGGGCACAACTTTCGCACATATCGTATAACCGGCAAAAGGGCGGCGATCCGGTTCGCCGGGTCGCCGCCTGATCCTGAAACGGGAAGAATTATACTGCAATTAAAATTTACTTCAGCCTCGTAAATGATACAGAAAAACGGCGTGACCCTTTGGGTCACGCCGTCTTCTGTTCCGGTTCAAAACAAGATAGTTACTTGCCGTTATCAGGCCCTGCATCAGCAGGGCTTTTTGAATCATGCCGGGTCCCGCTTAACCGGGGTTTTCCGGTGTGGCCGTCTCCGGCGGGACGGGCGCGTCCGTTACCGGCGGAGTTACCGGTTCCGACGGAACCGGGGGCTCCGTTACCGGCGGAGTTACCGGCTCTGACGGAGACGGAGGCTCCGTTACCGGCGGCGTATCGGTCGGTGCATCCGTTGTCGGTTCCGCCGGGCTGATGGTCTCGCTCGGGCTCGGGGAATCGCTCGGACTCGGGCTTTCGCTCGGGCTCGGAGATTCGCTCGGGCTTGGGCTTTCCTTTTCCATGTCGCCGAATATATTCGTCGGCGCGCCTATCGTCGGCGTCGGGAAGCTCTTATACGGCAGATTTTCGTGTATCGGATACATGATCTTGCGCCATATCTGGCAGGCCGGGTTTCCGGATACGCTCATATAAGCGGGAGTGTCGAAGCCCGTCCAGACCGCCGCGACATAGTACGGTGTGAAGCCGACAAAGTAGCGGTCCTTGTTGTCCGAAGTCGTACCGGTCTTGCCCGCGGCGGGCATGATGCCGAGATATGCCTCGGTACCGGTACCGGCCTGCACCGCGTTCTGGAGCATATTGGACATGTTCCAGGCGGTGTTGCCCTTCAGCGCGGCCGTGGTCTCCGGCTGATTGTCGAGCACGATGTTTCCGTCATAGTCGGTGACGATCGTATATGTGCGCGGCTTTGTATATATGCCGTCGTTCACAAACGCGCAGTAGGCGGCGCACATCTCGCGGACAGTTATGCCCTCGGTCAGCTGTCCGAGGCTCAGCGGAGCGTAATCATGGTCGGCGTCCACAAGGCTGGTGATGCCGAAATGGTTCTCAAGGTAATCGACGCTGGTCTCAACGCCGAGCTTGTCGAGTATCTGGGCGGAAACGGTGTTGAGCGAGCGCTGGAGCGCCTCTCTTATCGTCAGGACGCCGTAATTTCCGCCGCCGGAGTTTTTCGGATACCACGTCGTTCCGCGCAGCTTGATGTCCGGAGAGTCGTCGACCATCGTCGTCTGGGTTATGAGCCCAAGGTCGAGCGCGGGGCCATAGGTCGCAAGCGGCTTGAACGAGGATCCGGGCGGTCTCTTTGCCTGCGTTGCCCTGTTGTATTCGAAGTTGCCGGTCTTTTCGCCGACGCCGCCGCTCATCGCGACGATCTCGCCGGTGTAAGGATCCATTATGACGATGGCGGACTGTATGTCCTGTCCGGTGTTGGTGTAGACATACGGAATGTTGTCGCGGTTTTCGTATACGTTATCGACGATATTCTGAATGTCCATATCGACGCTGCAATAGATCTGATAGCCACCGGAATACAGCAGCTGGCTCGCGGTCTTTGTGGAGATGCCCTTTGCCGCCGCGAGGTCGGCCGTCACATCCTGGATGACGGTCTCCTCATAGTAGGTATATATCTCCATGACATAGTCCTCGCCCTCGCCCTGCTGGAACTGAAGCTCCTCGTTGACTGCGGCGACGTATTCGTCATAGGTTATATACTCCTGCTCGTACATCTCGTGCAGTATCGTGCGCTGGCGCTTTTTGTTGTTTTCGCGGCTGATATACGGGTCATAAAGCGAAGGGTTGTTGGTGATGCCGATGATGGAGGCGCACTCTGCCAGCGAAAGGTCCCAGACGTCCTTGCCGAAATACTCAAGCGCCGCGGCCTGAACGCCATAGCAGCCCTCGCCGAGGTAGATCTTGTTGAGATACCACTCCATGATCTCTTCCTTGGTGTATTTCTTCTCGAACTCGAGCGCGCGGAAGATCTCGAGCAGCTTACGCTGAACGGTGATGTCGTCCTCTTCGGTCATATTCTTGATGAGCTGCTGCGTGATCGTCGAACCGCCGAAGTCGTTTTTCATGCTGATGAACATGTTTGCAAACGCGGCGACCGTTCTGTACCAGTCAACGCCCTTGTGCTTATAGAAGCGCTGGTCCTCGATCGCAACGGCGGCCTCCTCCATATACAGGGGGATATTCTCGTAATCGACCCATATGCGTTTTTCCGTTGACTGAAGCGTTACAAGCTCATGGTTTTTCCCGTTTGCGTCGGTGTACCATATCGTGCTCGAGAGCGCGAGAGCAAACTCCGAGGGGTCAACGTCCATCTCGCTGGAAAGCGACGTCTTTACGTAATAGGCAAAGATGCACGCAAACAGCAGTCCGGTCGTTATTATGATGAGCAGGATCGTCGCAACGATCCTTACGCCGAGACGCACGGCGTTTCCGACCGCTCCCGCCGTTGTGTCGGCGGTCACCTTAACGGCCTTCTCCACTTTTTTGGCTTTTTTCTTGTCAAAACTCATTTAGACATATCCTCCATAGGGAACATCGGAGACGGTATCTCCAGCGAACTGAAAATAACCGGGCTGCCATCGGTTGTCATCCGATGGTATTATACCACTATAACACGCTTTGTCAAAAAACAAAATCACTTTTTGTCCAAACGTTCTGTTTGCTTTATGAAATATAAGGGAATAATGTCCGAAAGCGGCATCTGCCATGCCGTATCCGTACCATCGGTTGACAAGGGCAAACACGCCTGACAGTGCGTCTTTCCGGCGCTTTTTGTCCTTTTCGCCTTGGTGGGCGACAGCCCACCTGCGGCTCAAAAGCCAAAAATCACT
>CAKSXP010000249.1 GCA_934515035.1 uncultured Oscillospiraceae bacterium | reverse complement strand
TGATATGCGACGGCGTTCTGCCCTCCAACGAGGGCCGCGGCTACGTTCTGCGCCGTCTGCTGCGCCGCGCCGCGCGCCACGGCAAGCTGCTTGGCGTCAACGAGCCCTTCCTTTACGTCGTCTGCGATACCGTTATACACGAAAACGAGGGACACTATCCCGAACTGCGCGAGCGTCAGGACTATATAACAAAGGTGATCCGGACAGAGGAAGAGAATTTTGCCCGCACAATTGACGGCGGCATCAGGATATATAACGATCTTCTGGAACAGCACAAGGCCAAGGGCGAGAGCGTATTCTCCGGAGCGGACGCCTTCAAGCTCTACGATACCTACGGATTCCCCATCGACCTGACCATCGAGATGGTGGAGGAAGAGGGAATGACCGTCGATCAGGACGGCTTCAAAAAGCTTATGGAGGAGCAGCGCGTCCGCGCCCGCAAGGCCCGCGAGGCTCTGGGAGACCTCGGCTGGTCTGGAATCGAGTTCGGTAAGGATATGCCCGAGACCGAGTTCGTCGGATATGACCGCTCCAGCGAAGAGGGAAAGATACTTGCCATCGTCGCCGAGGAGGAACTGCGTGACGAGATCGTTGCGGGCAGCGACGCTATCATTGTTCTGGACAGAACTCCCTTCTATGCCGAGATGGGCGGTCAGGTCGCAGACCACGGCGTCATTTATTCGGCGGGCGGTCGTTTTGAAGTCACCGACGTTCAGAAGAACAAGGGCGGCAAGTATATGCACTACGGCAGAATGACCGAGGGCAGCCTCAAGGTCGGGGAGACCGTAACTGCATCCATCGATGTTGACCGCCGCAAGGCAATCATGCGCGCCCATTCTGCCACGCATCTGCTTGACAAGGCTCTGCGGACCGTGCTTGGCGACCATGTGCATCAGGCCGGTTCGCTGGTGGAGCCGGACAGAGTCCGCTTTGACTTTACCCACTTCTCCGCAATGACGGCGGAGGAGCTGGAAAAGGTGTCCTCTATGGTAAACGAGGCGGTACTCGAGGGCTATGACATCCACACCGACGAACTGCCTATCGACGAAGCGAAAAAGCGCGGAGCCATTGCGCTGTTCGGCGAGAAATACGGTGACGTCGTGCGTGTTGTCGATATGGGCAGCGGATATTCCGTTGAGTTCTGCGGCGGCACACATCTGGACAATACGGCAAAGGTCGGAGTTTTTCATATAAGCAGCGAGTTTTCCGTTGCTTCCGGTGTCCGAAGGATCGAGGCCACGACGGGCCTTGTCTCGCTCGAAGCGTTCAACCATGCGCAGGGGTTGCTGTTCGAGGCGGCCGCGGCGCTCAAGACAAAGCCGGCAGAGCTCAGAGAGCGCGTGGAACAGGTCGTTAACGAGGGCAGAGAGCTTCGACGCGAACTGGATAAGATGAAGGACAAGGTCCTGGCCGGAGACGTTGAAAGATTCCTCTTTTCCGCAAAACCGATCGGCAGCCTGCATGTGATAACGGCGACAAACACGGAGCTTGAAGCTTCGGATCTGCGCAAGCTCGGCGATTTCCTGCGCGACAGGGACGCTTCCGTCGTCGCGGTCCTTGCGACCGTGCGGGACGGAAAGATATCGATGCTTGCATCCTGCGGTGACAATGCCGTTGCGGCCGGGGTCAAGGCCGGGGACATCATAAAGGCGGTAGTTCCCATCTGCGGCGGCAAGGGCGGCGGCAAGCCGAACAGCGCAATGGGCGGCGGCACCGACGTTCTGAAGCTGGACGACGCAATGGCCGCTGTCGATGATTTCGTTGCCGCAAAGCTTGGCGTTTGACAGGAGCGTGTGAATTATGGACAACTGCCTTTTCTGCAAAATAGCAGCCGGGGAGATACCTTCGACAAAGGTATATGAGGATGACGAGGTCCTGGCTTTCCGTGATATCAATCCCCAGGCTCCGGTGCACGTCCTTGTGATCCCCAAAACCCACATCGGCTCCGTTGCCGATATAAACGAAGAGAATTCCGCAGCCGCTTCCCGCTGCCTTGAGGTCATCGGGCAGATAGCGGAGAGCGAGGGCCTTGAAAACGGCTTCCGTGTTATCTCAAACTGCGGCGAGGATGCGGGACAGACCGTGCCGCATCTGCACTTCCACATTCTCGGCGGAAAGAATATGGGCGAAAAACTCGTATAAGTGCTTATAAAGTTTTTGGGCGGGATCATTCCCGCCCAAAAATTGCACCTTAAACGCTCCGTATGGTGCGATTTTTCCGGCTGGATGATACCAAATGGTACGATTTTGCCGGGGTGATACAGTTGTATTTCAAACGAATCGAGGACTTGAGGACAGACAACGATCTGACTCAGATAAAAGTTGCGAAGTATCTTAATATGCACACGACGGTTTACCGGCGTTATGAAAAAGGAGTGCGTGAGATCCCGGCATGGGCGCTCATCAAGCTCTCGGAGCTGTACGGCGTTTCCGTTGACTATATTCTCGGCCTGACCGATAACCGAATCCGTGCGTAAGCTTGCTCTGGTTTCGCTGGGATATTCCGCCGCGGTGTTTGCGGCCCAGTATCTTGTTCCTGCCGGTGTAAGACCGGTAATTGCCGCAGGACTTGTGCTTGCCGCCGTCTGCTGTCTGCTGCTGCGGGGCAATGCGCGCAGAAGAGCGGTGATACTGGCGCTTTCGGCCGCCGCCGGCTTCCTGTGGAGCTGGGGTCACTATCGGCTCTTCATCGCGCCGGGAGACGCGCTTGACGGAACAAGTGCGGTCGTCAGCGTGACGGCCGCCGGATACAGCGAGAATTTTGATGCCTATACGCGCCTTTATGCGTATATCGACGGCGAAAATGTGCCGAAGGTCAAAACGGTTGTCTATGACGGCAATGGCGTGCTGCCGGAGCTGTCTCCGGGAGACAGCTTCACGGCGGAACTGCGCTTTGCCTCCGCGTCGTCGCGCAGGGGAGAAAATATAGACGATTATACCTCCCGCGGCATATATCTGCGTGCATATGTGAAAAGCGCGGAGGTGGATGTTGAACGCGGAAGGAGCGTCCGATTCATTCCCGCGTACATTGCGCACTATCTGACTGGCAGGGTGGACGAGTGCTTTCCCGGTGACACTGCGCCGTTTTTCAAGGCGCTGCTG
>CAKSXP010000248.1 GCA_934515035.1 uncultured Oscillospiraceae bacterium | reverse complement strand
GGACGGAACCTGGACCTATGAGACCATGATGGAGATTGCCGATGCCGTCCGTCAGGACACCGGCGGCGAGTGGGATAGCAGGAGCATTATGGGCGTGATTGGCTCCCCGTGGTGCATCCGTTCGCTCTTCTCGACTTCGGGGCTGGACGTTTTCCGGCGAGACGAAAACGGCAAACCCTCCTATATCACCGATATCAGCGAGGTACATGACTGGCTCGATACCTTCATCAATATGGAAAAGGAGCCTTGGTTCTCTTATTACTGGCAGAATACGACCGCAAGCAGTACTCCCGCCCTGAATCCGAACCAAGACACCGCCTCCACCACCTTTGCCGAGGGGCGCGCCGCCTTCACGCTCGGGCAGGCCGTCGTGACCTTTGAAAGCCCTCTGATTCAGAATATGCACAACAGTTGCGCTTTTCTGCCGTCTCCGCGCTACCATGAAGAAGTCGAAAGCACCGAGTTTGACGACGTGAAAAAGCTCTACGGCGCACTGACTTCAGATATCGCCAACGGCGGCGGGATTCTGATTACCGCCAAGTCAAAGGATTTCACGCTTGGCTCCGCCTTCTTCCAGCTCATGGCCGAAAACAGCGAGAGCTTTATGGAAGAATATTACGAGACCAACCTGATGATTAAGGTCAACCAATCAAACTCGCAACAGCAGATGCAGATGATCCGGATTGTTCACGACGGAATCTGTTCCCCGATGTCGATGCTCTATGACTTCTATTGCGCCACCAGCGCCCAGCTCAACACCTACCTGCGTCTTATGCGCCGCTCTCTCGACAACAAGAGCAACACGTTCTCCTCTGACTGGGATGCCGAAATCGCCGCAAAATCCGCGCAATGGGATAAGATTGTGGAGAACTTCGGCGCAAACGCCAATTGAACCCGGGAGCGCCCTGCAGGGCGCTCTTTCCCTCTTGACAAAAATATTCCTTTCATTTACTATATTATTAGTGATAACGCACAATTGTAAGTCGCTCTGTACGTATAACCGCTCTTTTGAAAGGATTTATATGCTATGAAAAAAGTTCTGCGCATTCTCTGCCTCATTTTGGCGCTTTCGTTTGTGCTGACGGCTTTTGCCGCCTGCCGCGAGAAAGAGACCGACACCACAACAAAGCCGTCTCAAACCACCAAGCCAAGCGGCGACGACAAATGGAAGGATGTCTCCTTCAAGGGGAAAAAATTCCACATCTGGATCAATGACTACATGGGAGACGCCGACGCACGGGCCGCCGGTGCCGACGTCTGCCTCAACTATATGCGCGGCATTGACGACACCGGCGAAGCCGGCAGTAACACCGTGCTGGTAGAAGCTACCGAACGCTACGACAGAGTCCTCGGTATTCTCGATCTGGAAAAGAGCAATGTCCGCTATACCATGGCCGGCTGGAAAGGCAATTGCGATACCATCCTGCCCGATGTTCAGGCCGTTGTCACCGCCAACGCCAAGGACGGCCCGAGCCTCGTTATCCATGAAAACTACGGGATTGTGCGCGCCGGCATTACCGGGCTTCTTTACAATGTCTATGACAAAGACCAGGACAACTATTTCGACCTGACCCACAAGGGCTGGTATCTCGATATGATGGAAGAAAACACCATCGACAAGAACAAGATTTACATGCTCTTCGGCGATTTCTTTATCGACCAGTTCCGCATGGCCTACGGCGTTTTAGCCAATACCACCAAGATTGAAGAAAAATACCGTCCCGACGGAGCATCCAACGGTGGCGTGGCCGCTCTCTTTGACCATGTGCTGAACGGAACCTGGACCTATGAGACCATGATGTCCATTGCCGACGTTTGCCGGCAGGATAACGGCGGTGAATGGGATAATGCAAGCATCATGGGCGTAATTGGCTCCCCGTGGTGTCTCCGTTCCTTCTTCTCGACCTCGGGGCTGGACGTTTTCCAGAAGGACGAAAACGGGAATGTTTCCTATATCACCGACATCGGCGACGTGCATACCTGGCTCGATACCTTCCTCAATATGGAAAAAGAGCCTTGGTTCTCCTTTTCCTGGAAGGAGACGACCTACAGCAGCAGCTCCTCCCTGAACCCGAGCCGTGAAGACGCCTCTACCTCTTTCGCGCAAGGACGCGCCGCGTTTGCCATCGGGCAGGCCGTTGTGACCTATGAAAGCGCCCTGATCCAGAACATGAACGACAATTGCGCCTTTCTGCCGGATCCGCGGTATTACAGCGAAGTCGAAAGCACCGAGTTCAACGACATCAAAAAGCTCTACGGAGCCATGACCTCGGATAACGCCAACAGCGGCGGCATTCTGCTGAACGCCAAATCAAGCGACTTCACCCTGGCCTCCGCCTTCCTCCAGCTCATGGCCGAAAACAGCGAGAGCTTTATGGAAGAATATTACGAGACCAACCTGATGATCAAGGTCAATCAGTCGGATTCCCAGCAGCAGGTGCAGATGATCCAGATCATCCACGACGGGATCTGCTCCCCGATGTCGATGCTTTACGACAACTACTGCGCCAAGAGCCTCACGCTCAGCACCTATGCGGCTATGATGTATAAGTCGATTGACAATAAGACCAATTCGTTTGCTTCTGACTGGGCTTCCGAAGTTGCCGCCAAGAATACTCAGTGGGATAAGATCGTCAAAAACTTCGGCAACCCGGCCGACTGATTTTTGCGCAATCGTTTGGTCTTTTGCGCGACCGGCTGATCCGGCAACGCAACCGACCGATCCCGAAAGCACCCCGCCCGGGGTGCTTTCATATTTATACCTTATTGACAAAAACTCCCCTTTCGTTTATAATATGATTGGTGATAAAGTACATTGCATGAACGGCTATGCGCTTACACACGATTTTGCGAAAGGGTACTGCTTATGAAGAAACTTCTGCGCGTTTTCTGCCTTCTCCTGGCACTTTCGTTTGCGCTGACGGCTTTTGCCGCCTGCGGCGAGAAAGAGACCGACACAACAACCAAACCGTCCAAGACCACGACCGCATCGCAAAACCAGGACGACCCGCCCGACAAATGGAAGGATGTCTCCTTCAAAGGGCAAAAGCTCCATATCTGGTTCAACGATTTTGTAGCGGATCCCGACATCCGGGCGGCCAATGTCAACCATTGTCTGGATTATATGCGCGGCCTTGATGACACCGATGAAACCGGCAGTAAC
>CAKSXP010000247.1 GCA_934515035.1 uncultured Oscillospiraceae bacterium | reverse complement strand
GACCTTCATGCAGTCGGCGGGGTGTTCGTCGATGAATGCGTATGCCTTGTCATACTCGGAGAGGGGGAAGTGCTGGGCAACGGTGTGGTCCCGCGAAAGCTTTTTGAGCGTACCTCCCGAAAAGAGATATGCAGGGCTGTCGCCGAGGTTATAAACGGTAACGCTGTCTGATGTCACGGATGCAATTGTCATGGTAGAACCGATACGCGCCTTTTTCTCTTTCTGCATTTCGCAAACAAGCGTGTTTGCGCGCTCGACATACTGAGGCACGGCACGATCACCGGCCCTGAGCACAGCCTGCGGATTGCTGGCCAGCAGGCGTGCGAGCAGGGAAGAGGCACTTGCGCCGTAAGCTTCACCGCCCATACCGTCAAAAACGGCCGCAACACCCTCGCTGAGATTAGCTGAAAAAGTGCTGTAATGGTCGGAAGCCGCCGTCGGCATCGGCGCCTGTCCCTGTATGAAAAAGTTGTCCTCATTGTTTTGCCTTACAGTGCCCTTGTCAGAACACGCGGCAAAGGTATATATGGGCGTGGACATGTTGTTACCTCTGTTTTCACTTTCTTAGAGTGAGCTTCGTTGTAAAATAGCTCAGAATATAAAACACAATTACACTTATGATGAGTATTCCCCAGGCCTTCAGCATATGCTCCGACGTGAACTCAAAGAATGGATCCGGCACAAATGTCAGCATCGGATTATCCGCACAGCTCGCCTCAAGCAGCGTGTTCAGATCCGCAGATGTGCCGTATGCTTCCACAGCCCAGCGGCATGTAACAACAGCGGAGATCTTCTCAACGGCGCCGCTCAGCTCAAAGGCCAGTCCGGAAAAGAGTATCTGCGGCATCAGCAGTATCGGCGCAACGGTCATGGCTCTGTCCGGGTTGTCAAACAGGGCGGAGACAAACAGTCCCATACCCATTGCCGAGAGCATGCACAGATAAGTGGTTATGAAGTACTCAAAAAACGGCGGCATCGCAACGCCCTGATCCGGCAGTCCTACCAGCAGGGAAAACGTTCCGCTCAGAAGCAGGGACTGCACAAGGCAGAAAAGGCTCAATACGGAGAATTTGGACAGGATATAGGCACCCAGACTCATTGACGAGGCATATTCGCGCTTGAGTATAACACGCTCCTTGCATATCTCCTGGATCGCATTGAGAACGCCTATCCAGAAAGCGGAGCAGGCCAGCGCAAAAGCCAGCGCCTTGGTTATCTTAAACTCGGCAAACTGTTCTCCGTCCGCCACGAGCCAGATCAGCACCGCCAGAAGGATCGCCTGTGCAAAAAGGAGTATCATACGCTGTCTGTCATTCGTAATCAGCTTAAGATACCGCCTGCACAGGATCCCAAGCTGTGGGAAAAGCGCCTTGTGCCGCTTCGAGTTATTCAGCGGTGAAACAGCCGTGGCGCGCTGCGGCGTTTTTTCTTTTCTTATGCGGTACTGTGAGAACTTCCTTCTCCAGGTCTCAGTGTCCGCATCCAGCATGGAATAAACATCGACCAGGCTTTCAACGCCGAAGAAGCTCAAGGCTTCGTTCGGAGAGCCGCAGAAGCAGAGACTTCCTCCGCGCCCAAGAAATATGATCTTGTCGCAGAGATGAAGATTGAGCGTGTTGTGCGTAACAAGGATCACCGTCTTGCCGTCGCGTGTCATGTTTTTCAGCGTATGCATAAGGTTGCGCTCTGTTCCCGGATCAAGGCCGCTGGTCGGTTCATCAAGGAAAAAGAGACTGGGGTCGCTCAGAAGCTCGACTGCTATGCTTGCACGCTTTTTCTGTCCGCCGGACAGGCTGCTTATCATCGACTTTTCATGTCCCGTCAGTTCTACCGTTTCGATGACGCGCCGGACCTGAGCTTCGTATTCAGCCTTTGAAGTGTCCGAAGGCATTCTGAGCTCCGCGGCGTACATGAGCATATCCCACAGTGTGAGTCTGTCATATACGATATCCTGCTGCGGCACATATCCGACTATGTTTTTCATCACTCCATAGTTGGCATAAAAGTCCTCGTTGTTTATGAACACGGAACCGGAGTCTGCCTTGACATAGCCGCTGATGCAATTCATAAAGGTCGACTTTCCGGCGCCTGAACCGCCGATGATGGCAACAAACTCACAGGGATCAACAGACAGCGTGATATGGTTTGAAATTACTCTTTCCCCGCCGGAGGTCTTGACCTTTCGAACGATGTCAACAGCATCAAGGCCAATTCCATTTTCGGGGATAAGATATGATATCCTTCCGCCGCCAAAAACGAGCTTTGTGTTTGTTATGATGATAACGTCGTTTTCGCGCAGCTTTGCCCGCCGGTTCAGCCTGTATCCGTTTATGCCGATGCCGTTTGTGCTGTTATTGTCGATTATGTACCAGCCGTCGGCTTCCCGTACTATTCTGGCGTGGATTCTTGAAACTCCGATATGCGGAAGACATATATCGCAATCAGCATTTCTACCGATGGAGACGCTGCTCTTTCCTTCAAGCGAATATGTGTGCCAGGTTTCTCTGTTTTCCGTTTCACTGACAATGATGACGACGCCCATTTCCCGCGGCGTCATAGGGTCATCGATCCTGATGGTCATGCCATCCGAAAGACGGAGGTTGGATATTCTCTGCCCGTTCAGATAAAGACCGTTTGTGCTGTTGTTATCCTGTATGGTCACTTCTCCGCCGTGCACCATAAAAAAACCATGGCAATGAGAAACATATTGTGATTTAATTATGATATCGTTATTGTCGGCGGAACCAAAGCTCAGAATATCTTTTCCAAAGCGCTCAGGAACTATCGTTTCTGCTTTTTGTCCGCCGCAGATGATGCTGAGAGTCAGCATTTTTGTCTCCCCCAAATGCTATAAAACGCATTTATTCTATCTTTTACTTTAAAATCTGATATATTATAACATCGCAATAATTAAATATCAATATATTGATGTATTTTTGGCCTGACTGATATATTGTCGGCAAGATAAGCGATTTTGATTGTAAAAGCGGAGAAAAAGCTGTATAATATAAAGATAAAGCGATTATACATGTACGAGGAAAACCGGAAATGCAGGAAAAAATCATTATAAAGGGCGCAAGAGAAAACAACCTGAAAAATATAAACCTCGAGATACCGCGCGACAAGCTGGTAGTTTTTACCGGCCTGTCGGGAAGCGGAAAATCCAGTCTGGCTTTCGACACCATATATGCCGAGGGCCAGAG
>CAKSXP010000246.1 GCA_934515035.1 uncultured Oscillospiraceae bacterium | reverse complement strand
ATGGTGTAGTTTCCGCTGCTATCCCTGGTCATACCGCTGGAAGTGATTTGGCCGTCGATTGCGCCTACCCAGGTGTGGGAGGAGCCGCCGTTGCCGACGGTCATGTCGCCGGTGGCGTAAGCGTTATACTGCTTGCCAGCCATCATGCCGACAATGCCGCCCGCCATGCCGCCAAAGTTGGTGGAAGAGGGAGACGCTGCGTAAACGTCGCCGAAGGTCGCGCAGTTGGCGATGACGACGTAGTTGCCGCTGTTTCCGATGATGCCGCCAGCCATGCTGTTCTTGTTGCTGACCGCCTTGGCGATCGCAGTGACGTTCACGTCCGTCCAGCAGTTGGTGATGGCCGTGCCGATCTCGCCGGAACCGGCGATGCCGCCCGCATAGGTCAGCTGGTCAGCAGAAGAAACAGCAGAAATGGAGCCGGTCGCCGATACGGCATCGATGCGCGTACCGATGTTGGCATGACCGGCAGAAGAGACCTTAGTGGTGCTGCCGGCGAGGACACCGACACGAACTTTGCCGCTGGAGTTCTCAACGCTGACATTGGCGTTGACAAGGTTGAGATTTTTGACGACAGCCTTTTCACCGAGGACAGCAAACAGTCCGTGGTAGCTATCACCGGACGTGACCTTGGTCTCGATGGTCAGATTGCTGATGGTATATCCATTACCATCGAAGCTGCCCTGGAAGAGCGCGGTGCCGTTCTCCGCACCGATGGGGTTCCAGTTCTCGATCCCGGACAGGTCGATATTCGCTCCGAGGACGACATACTTGTCCGCGTAGGTGTTGCCTTCGTCAACGGAGGCGGCAAAGCCGGACAGCTGGGCGGCGTTCACGATCCGGTAGGGATCGGAAACGGTGCCGGAGCCGGAGAGCGCGGATGAGGCCTGGGCGAGCGCCTTATCGACGGCCTCGAGGACGGCGCTGGAGCTCTCGGTCGCGCCGGTGACGGCGTCGACGCCATCCGTGCCGTTGGCCTTCTTGATGTCGTCGATCAGGTCGGATGACTCGACCTTGGCCCAGAATCGCTCCGTCTGGGTGCTGCCGTCGGCAAGCAGGTCGGAGATGACGACATTGCCGTCCTGTTGTGAGAGTGTAACGGTCACGTTGACAGGCTCGTTGTCGTGACCGGGGGCCGAGGCAGTGTAGGTGCCGGGCTGATAGGTGTTATCCACGGTCGTGGCGAGGGCGGCTGTGGGGAACAGCGAGAGCACCATAACCACGAGCAGGAGAACGGAAAGAAGTTTTTTCTTCATGGGGTCAATGATCCTTTCTCTTTAATTCATAATAGCGCGGGGGATGTGTTGGAGTGTGTGGGGACGCCGGGCGTCACCTCCTTTACGGAATGTTGGGACGGAGCATGTATGCTTCGGTTAGACGTAACTAACTATGCGGGGGTAAAAACGACAGCGCGACTTCCAAAAGGAAGAGGCTGCCGGAAAATACGGCGGGACGTGTCATTCGAGTTAGGCATAACTAACCGAACTCGAAAAAAGAACGCCGGGAGGCAAAAGGCCATACGCCGACGGGGACGCTGAATTCCGAAACAAGACTACCACAGCCTGAGCAGATTTGCAAGTAAAATTTAACAAGCAGAATTTAAATGGAGCGGCAAATGATCCGCGGCGGGCCGCGGATGCACAAAAAGGGCCGGCGCGGCGCCGGCGGCAAAACAGCATTTATCCCCGTTTTGACAAATAATAAGCGCCTTTCAGCGTCACTTTGTATGTTTTTGAATATCGAATTTTTCAGACTTTTTTGATATAATCTTCTTGTAAATCGGACCTCAAAAATTTAGTCGATACTTATTGAGCCGATAGTCCTGGACAATCACCCGGCGTTTTATGCAGACGGTTTTTATGCGCTTTGTGGTTTATGTGCCCGGCGGGGCGGATATACAGAACAGTTTTGTGCATAATTTTCCTCTTTTTGAGTTGACAAAATGAAATAATATTCTTATAATACTACCAAACTTGCATAATTACTGAATATTACTCAAAGGAGACTGAATATTATGAATAAGACCGATATAAAGAAAGTCGTTCTGGCATATTCCGGAGGACTGGATACTTCCATAATCATTCCCTGGCTCAAAGAGAACTACAACAACTGCGAGGTTATTGCCGTTTCCGGCAATGTGGGTCAGGGCGACGAGCTCGAGGGCCTTGAGGAAAAGGCGATAAAGACCGGTGCTTCCAAGCTCTATGTCCTTGACCTCACCGACGAATATGTTGACGATTTCATTATCCCCACCATGAAGGCTGGCGCCGTGTATGAGGAATACCTCCTTGGAACGAGCCATGCACGTCCCTGCATTGCCAAGGGGCTTGTTGAGATCGCGCTGAAGGAAGGCGCGGACGCCATCTGCCACGGATGCACCGGCAAAGGCAACGACCAGGTGCGCTTTGAGCTGGCGATCAAACACTTTGCGCCCAATATGCCCATCATCGCTCCCTGGCGTGAGTGGAGCATAAAGAGCAGGGAAGAAGAGATCGACTATGCCGAGGCCCATAATGTTCCTCTCAAGATCAGCCGCGAGACCAACTATTCAAAGGACAAGAACCTCTGGCACCTGAGCCACGAGGGTCTCGACCTCGAGGATCCCGGCAATGAGCCGCAGTATGAGAAGGAGGGCTTCCTTGAAATGGGCGTCTCTCCGCTCCAGGCTCCGGATGAACCTACTTATATTACGCTTGAGTTTGAAAAGGGCGTTCCCGTCGCTCTCGACGGCGAAAAGATGAGCGCCAAGAATATCATCCTCAAGCTCAATGAGATCGGCGGAAAGAACGGCATCGGCCTTCTGGATATCGTCGAGAACAGACTCGTCGGCATGAAGTGCCGCGGCGTGTATGAAACTCCGGGAGGCGCGATCCTCTACAAGGCGCATAATGTGCTCGAGACCATATGCCTTGACAAGATGACCATGCACGAGAAGCAGAAGCTTGCCATCACCTTTGCGGAGCTTGTATATAACGGACAGTGGTACACTCCGCTGCGCGAGGCGCTCTCCGCTTTTGTCGATAAAACTCAGGAGCGCGTCACCGGCAAGGTGAAGCTCAAGCTCTACAAGGGCAATATGATAAACGCCGGAGTATGGAGCGATTACAGTCTTTACTCCGAGCAGATCGCAACATTCGGCGAATCCGATTACAATCAGAAGGACGCAGAGGGCTTTATAAACCTCTACGGACTGCCCATCCAGGTCCAGG